>NZ_JBITEP010000020.1:0-33775 GCF_044455315.1 Micromonospora sp. NPDC051300
GAACTCTCGGGGGTAGGGCTTGGGCACAGCGACATCCTTCCAGCCTGCCCGCGGGGCAAGCCATCTCAGATGTCACCTATCGGTGCAGCAGACCCAACTGCTGGCCGACGTGCTGGAGTGTGAGTTGCAGGTGGCCGCGCTGCTGCCCGACTTCCGGTTCGCCCATTCCTGGTACCAGTGGCCGGCGCACATGCTGGAGCAGAGCCCGGTCCTGGTCGAGGTGGTCGACGGCCACCCCGGGTGGTGGCCCGCGCTGCACGCGCTCCGGCACTCGATCGACGAGCCGCTCGCGGGTCCGGTGGCCCACCCGCTTGTCGGGGCGCCGGCGATCCGACCGGCGGGTACGCGGCTCCGGCTTCCGCGCCTGCGCGGTCACGGGCGCGCGGTCAGACGGTGATCACGACCTTGGCCCGCGCGTGTTCGCCCTCCAGGTATCGGATCGCCTCGGGCACCTCGCGCAGCGGGTAGGTGCGGTCGACGACCGGGGTGAGGTGGCCGGCCTCGGCGTACTCGCGCAGCGCGTCGAGGTGCTGCCGGCCGGGCGTGGTGGCGAGCACGACGACGCGGTGCCGGACGAGTGGCGCGATCAGCCGCCCGCGCACGATCAGCCGGACCGGCCCGACGACGCTGCCGCCGCGCCAGACGCCGCCGCCGGAGAGCACCAGCGTGCCGGCCGGGGTCAGCGCCCGCCGCAGCGCGGTGAGCGAGCGGTTGCCGACCAGGTCGAGCACCATGTCGTGGCGGTGCGGGCCGCGGGTGAAGTCGGCCCGTGTGTAGTCGACGACATGGTCGGCGCCGAGCGAGCGGACCAGGTCGACGTTGCGCGTGCGGCACACGCCGGTCACCGTCGCGCCGAGCGCCTTGGCCAGTTGGACGGCGAGGGTGCCGACGCCGCCGGAGGCGCCGTTGACCAGCACCCGTTGGCCGGGCTGGACCCGGCCGGCGTCGCGCAGCCCGACGAGCGCGGTGACGCCGGCCAGCGGCAGCGCCGCGGCCTGCTGCGGCGTCAGGTTCGCCGGCCGGGGCGCGACGAGCGCCTCGGGGGCGCACGCGTACTCGGCGAACGCGCCGTTGGCGTCGCCGAGGTCGGCGAAGACGGCGTCGCCCGGTCGGACCCGCCGGACGTCCGCGCCGACCGCCTCGACCCGACCGGCGACG
Organism: Micromonospora sp. NPDC051300; assembly: GCF_044455315.1. NCBI lineage: Bacteria > Bacillati > Actinomycetota > Actinomycetes > Micromonosporales > Micromonosporaceae > Micromonospora > Micromonospora sp. NPDC051300. Next base: position 1,159 of record NZ_JBITEP010000020.1, read on the forward strand.
TCGCGGCCGCGGATGCGCGCGCGGGGTCGGGTCGGCCCCATCGCCAGCCGCGCGATCAGCGGGTCGCCCCGCATGGCGTGCCAGTCGTACGCGTTGAGCGAGGCCGCCTCGACCCGCACGAGCACCTCGTCCGGCCGGGGCGCCGGCACGGGGACGTCGGTGAGCGTGAGCGTCTCCGGCGGTCCGTAGCGGTCCTGCACGATCGCCTTCATGGTTCCTCCCAGGTGTACGCCGTACACCAATGGTCGGTGTACGCCGTACACCTGTCAAGCGGGCTAGGGTGCAACCACCGCCACCGGAAGACGAGGACGCGATGGCCGAGCAGGCAGACGTGCTGCGCCGGACGCCCCTGAGCAGGGACCGGATCCTGCGGGCCGCCGTCGCGCTCGCCGACGCGACCGGGATCGAATCGCTCAGCATGCGCAACCTCGCCCAGGACCTGGGCGTCGTGCCGATGGCCCTCTACAAGCACGTGGCCAACAAGGACGAACTGCTCGACGGGATGATCGACGTGGTCGTCGGCGAGATCGACCCGCCGGTGCCCGACGCCGACTGGAAGCGGACCGTCCGGTTGCGCGTCCTCGCCGCGCGGCGGGCGCTGAGCCGCCACCCGTGGGCGGCGCTGGCCATCGAGTCGCGCAACACGGCGACGCCTGGCGTCCTCGCCTACCTCGACTCGATGGTCGGCGCGTTGCGGGCCGGCGGGTTCTCCACCGACCTGGCCCACCACGTCATGCACGCCATGGGCAGCCGGATCCTCGGTTTCAGCCAGGAACTGTTCGACGCCTCCCGACGCGCCGGCCGCTCCGGCCCGACCGGACCCGAACCGACGGCGACCTTCCCGCCGGAGGCCGCCGCCCGATTCCCGCACCTGGCCGCGATCGCCGGTGCGGCGTCCCACGACGAGGCGTCGGTGGTGACGCCGGGGTGCGACGACCAGTTCGAGTTCGAGTTCGCGCTGGACCTGCTGCTGGACGGCATCGACCGCCTGCACCGGCAGGGCTGGACGTCGACGCGCTGACCGGCGGCGGTCAGCTCATGTCCACCGCGTAGCCCTCCGCGCGGACGTCGGCGTCCGGGTGCCGACGCAGCCCGGTGAGCAGGTTCCGCCAGGGCGCCGGCCACCCGAAGCTCGCTCCGTGCCGCACCAGTGCCACCGCGAACAGCCCACCGGCCAGGTCGCCGCGCCCGGCCAACCGGGCCGCCGTGCCGGTGAGCGCCACCGGGTCGGGCCACTCGCGCAGGCCGCGCAGCCGGTCGCCGACCCGCTCGGCGGTGCGCGTCGCGAGCACCGGCCGGCCGGCGCACCGGTCGGCGACCTCGTCCAGGTTGTCCAGCCGGCCCAGCTCGACCAGCAGCCCGACGGCCGTGCCGACGAAGCCGGGGTGGTCGGCGAGCCGGCGCGCCGCGTCGACCAGCGCGCCCCGGTCGTCGCCGGCCGGCCGCTGCGTCGACCAGTGGGCCACCTGGCGGGCGAGCAGGTCGATCCGCCGCCGGGCGGGACGGTCGGCGGCCGGGTCGCCCGGACGGTCGTCGTCGGCGTCCGACGCGACAAGCCGGGCCAGCGCGACGCCGAACGCCTCGTCGCCGCCGGCGCGCAGCAGGTGGGGCACGGCGATGCCGGCAAGCGTCTCGTCGAGGTCGGTGAGCCGCGCCACCACCAGGTCGGTGACGTCGTCCAGCCAGGGCGCCCAGTCCCCGAGCCGGCCGAGCGCGGTGCGTCGGATCTCCTGGTCGGCGACGCGGCAGGCCCGCACGACGAGCGCGCCGTAGCGGCCCCGGTGCCGCTGCGAGATCCAGTACGGGTACGCGCCCAGCACCGCCCGCCGTTCCTCCCGGCTGCCGTCGACCGCCGCGTCCAGGACCGCCCAGCTCTCCGCCGCCCACAACCGCTGCCGCGCGGCCGAGACGATCGCCGCGCGCAGGTCCCGGTGCGCGCCCGGATCGTGGTACGTCCGCAGCAGCGTGGCCATCGCCGACGGCGGCCCGTAGCGGGCCAGCAACCGGGCGGCCTCCTTGCGGCTGGTGATTTTCGCCGTGTCGCGGCGCAGCACCGCGCCGAACGCGTCGGCCACCGTGGACGGCGGGACGTGCCGGGCGGCGCGTCCCGCCGCGTACAGGGCTACCCGCGCCCGGTCGCCGTCGGCGTGGCCCAGCAGCACCGGCAGCGCCTCGTCCGGCCGGTCGGTCCGGGCCAGGGCGGCCAGCGCGGTCTCCACGATCGGCACCTCGGGCGCGTCGAGCTGCCGCCGTACCATCTCGCGCCCCGCGTCGCCGAGGCCGGCGACGGTCCGGATCGCCGCCGCCCGCCGCCACACCTCGCGGCCGGCGTCGGCGAGGGCCGCCTCCTGCAACGCCACGAACCGGGCCTGCTGGCGGGGCAGCCAGTGTGCGCCGCCGGGCGCCCAGGCGGGCACCCACCGCGTCCCGGCCTGGACGAACCGGCCGCGCGGCGCGCGGTCCAGCACCCGGTCGAGCAGGTCGGTACGGGAGGTGCCGACGACGTCCCACACCTGGTCCAGCGTCACCGCCGACGGGTCGACGTCGAGCACCTCGGCCACCCGCTCACCCCGGGTACGCCTGTCGTCGAGCCACAGCGCGATCGCGGTGCGGGCCACCGAGGGCAGCGTGTCCGGGCCGATCGCCCGCCGCAGCAGGCGCTGGAGCCCGGGCACCCGGTGGGCCCGCGGGCCCAGCGCGACAGTGAGCGCGAACAGCGGGCCGTACCGGCCTCGGGTCATGCCGGCCTCGACCCAGCCGCGCAGCCGCTCGACCACCACGGTCTCCTGCCCGCGACGCAGCACGGTGTCGAAGCGGCGCAGCACCGGCACGGTCGTGCCGCTGCTGGTCAGGTCGATCGTCAGCAGGGCCCACTCCCGCAGCGGCGCCACGTCGACGTGGTGTGCCAGGACGTCGACGGCGAGCGCGCTCAACGCGGTAGTGGTGGCGGCGGACGCGTCCCGCGCGTCGACCGCGTCGGTGGTCAGCCGGGTGAGCCCGCCCGCCGTGTCGGCGGTGAGCAGCGGCGCCACCCGGGCCAGCGCGGTGAGCGCGGACGCGCGTACCGGATCCTGCTCGTTGCGCAGCCGGCCGAGCCGCTCGACCATCTCGGCCACCACTCGGGGGTCGCGGGAGCGGCGCGCGGCGGCCACCAGCAGCGACCAGGACTGCGCCCGCTCGTCCGCGTCGCCGGAGCGCACCCCGCCCTCCAGCGCCGCGGACGCCTCCGGCCAGGCGAGGTACGCGCTCCACGCGCGCACCTGGGCCTCCCGCTCGCGGACGCGCGGCAGGGCCAGCACCCGGGTCGCCTCCCGAATCCGGACCGGCGCGGGCAGCACCGCCATCACCTCGACGGCCGGCGTCGTCAGCGTCGTGTCGACGTCGGCCAGGGCCCGGTCGTACAGCTCGGCCCGGCGGGCCGGCGCGACGGCGTCGAGCAGCGCCGCCAGGTGCCGGGGGTGGTCGCGGAGCCGGGCGGCGAGCGGCGCCAGCTCGCCGGTGGGCAGCGCGGCGAGGCGGCGCAGCACCGCCGGCGCCAGCCCGGTCCGGGCCAGCCAGGCCGCCCGTCCCGGCGCGGTGAGCAGGCGTACGACCCGACGCGCGTCGTGGGCCGCGAGCCGCCCGTAGGCGACCGGCCGGCCGGGGAGCGTCTCCTCGGGCGCGTACCGTTCGAGCAGGTCGAGCGCCGCCGCCGGGTCGCCGCGCAGCACCGCGTCGGCGGCGTCGCCCCAGATCCTGGCGCGCAGCTCGGCCGGGGCCGCGGCCAGCCGTTCACGGGTGCGGGCCAGCAGCGCCTCCGGGTGCCACCGGACCAGCCGTTCCAGGTCGAGCGCGTGCTCCAGGTCGGGCAGCGACGCGCGTACCGTGTCGGGGCCGCAGGCGGGCAGCAGCGCGGCGGCCTCGTCGTCGCCGAACCGGTCGCGCACCTCGGTGATCAGCGCGTCGGCGAGCGCCGGCGCGGGCCGGCGGCGCAGGGCGCGGTAGAACCGCCGGCGGTCGGCCGCCGGCCGGTCGGCGAGGTCGCCGGGCGGCCGGCCGGCCCGGAGGCGGGCGGCGAGCGCGGTGGCGCGCAGCGACGGCTGCGGGTCGTGGGTCGCGGCGTCGAGACCGTCGTCGTCCCGGACCACCATGGCGGCCACCAGCGCGAGGCGGCGTTCGTAGGGGCCCTGGGCGCGCAGGTCGGCGCAGACCTGGGCGCGGTCGGGCGCGGTGCGCGCCCAGTCGGCGAGGCGGCGCATCCGGGTCGGGTGGGCGAGGGGTTCGAGCGACGCCAGCAAGGCGCGGGTGGGGGCGAGCACGGCGCCCATTGTGCCGGTAGGCCCGTCGGACCAGCACGGATTATCCCTCGCCTATCACTCGCAATTCCTATAGAAATTGTGGATTTTCAGCGAGTTGCCAGGTTCGCGGGATTGACATCATTTGGGTGGTCAGGGATATTCCTAGCGCGCGTCGGGGCGCGGGCGGAGCAGGCGGAGTTCGCGGATTCCACCTGCCTGACGTGCGCGGAACTGTCGGCGTTGCCCCTGCTCACCAGGGTGCGGTTAGGGTTTCCACGATGATTGATCGCGCGGTCGAATATGCCAAGCACAACACGCCGAATTCGTTGCGCGTGGCGGCCCGGCGGGCGCAGATGGAAGCGCGCAACGCCCGAATGCGGCTGACCGTGCCGGTGGTCACCCGAAACGAATTCGACAATGTCTTCCACTGCACCGTCCGCAAGACGGGCAGCCAGTGGATCAAGGCGCTGTTCAGCGACCCGGCCGTCTACCGGCACTCCGGCCTGCTGCCGTACGACCCGCGCTTCTACTCCGGCGGGGTGACCGCGCCCGTCCCGGCCGGTCGCACCGGCCTGGCGATCTTCCTGTCCCACAGGCGCTTCGAGTCCGTCCCCAAGGCCGGCACCTACCGCGCGTTCTTCGTGATCCGCGACCCGCGCGACGTGGTGGTGTCGAGCTACTTCTCGCTGCGGAACTCGCACGCCCCGATGGGCGACATCCCGCAGGCCCGCAAGGTGCTGCAGGAGCGGCCGAAGAAGGAGGGCATGCTCCACGTCATCGAGCGCCTGCGCGACAAGAAGCAGTTCGGGCAGATGCGGTCGTGGGCGGAGGCCCCGCCCGCGGAGACGTTCCGCCTGTTCCGCTACGAGGACCTGACCGGCGAGGGGCAGGCCGACGAGGTCGACCGGCTGCTGCGGCACTGCGGCATCACGCTGCCGCCGGCCGAGCTGGCGGCCCTGCTCGCCCGCTACAGCTTCACCAACATGAAGAAGGGCAAGGAGGCGCCGGGCCGGGTCTCGCACTACCGCAAGGGCGCGGCCGGCGACTGGCGCAACCACTTCGACGACGAGATCTACGCCGCCTACACCCGGGCGGCCGGCGACCTGGCCGAGGTGCTGGGCTACCCGGCCCGCGACGAGGCCGTCGGGACGCGCGACGGCCAGGAACCCGCCACCCGGTAGGGCGCCCGCGTACACAAGATCACGCATGGGGCTCATACGGAGACGACACCTCGTGTGCCAGGATCCCGACGTGACGCGTGACGATCTCGTACGTCAGATCGAGGAAAGATCCCGGCTCACCGGGACGTTCCTCCTCCGGTCCGGCCGCACCGCCGACGAATACTTCGACAAGTATCAGTTCGAGGCCGATCCGGTGCTGTTGGATGCCGTCGCGGCGCAGATGGCCGGCCTGGTTCCCGCCGGAACCGAGGTGTTGGCCGGCCTGGAGATGGGCGGCATCGCGATCGTGACGGCGCTCGGCCGCCACAACGGCCTGCCCTGCGCGTTCGTTCGCAAGGCCGCGAAGCGGTACGGTACGGCGCGTCTGGCGGAGGGCGCGGACGTGGCCGGACGGCAGGTGCTCGTGGTCGAGGACGTGGTGACCTCCGGCGGGCAGGTGGTGCTGTCGACGCGGGAACTGCGGAACCTCGGTGCCCGGATCGACGACGCGCTATGCGTGATCGATCGCCAGGAGGGCGGGGCCGAGGCGTTGGCCGTGGAGGGGGTCACGCTGCGTCCGCTCCTCGTCCGCGACGATTTCGCGCGGTGAGTGGCACACCACGGGTGCCACCGGGCCGCGGAGAGGCCGGTGACGTTCCACCCGCCGGGAGGCCCGCCCGGTTCGGCGGATTCCGGGCGCTGGGTGGCGGGGCGGTCGTCATCGTGGTGGCGCTGCTGATCCTGCGGCCGATCGTCGACAGCCGGGACTGTCCCAACCACGGCGGGAACGGCAACGCGAGTTCCTTCGGCGACGAACGCCTGGACCTGGTGTTCGTGCTGCTGCTTCTCGGCTGGCTGGCCGCGGTCGTGGTGGAGCAGGCCCTGCCGGTGGCCTGGCGTCACCGGCGACCGGTGGAGATCACGCTGCGGGCGGCGGCCGCCGTGCTGCTGGGGCTCGCCGCGTCCTGCTGCCTCGCGGTCGAGGTGCTCGTCACCTGTCACTGATCGCCGGCCGCTTCACGGCAGCGGCACGACGTAGGAGTCGACGCGGGCGATCAGCCCGTCGCGGAACGTGAACAGGTCGTTGAAGGCGAAGCGGAACGGCCCGTGCGCGACGCTGACCCCGTGGCCCTCGCCGGTGACCACCACCACCGGGCCGTCCTCGTGCACCCGTTGCACGTCGAGCCGGGGGCTGCCGGAGAAGTCGGGGTTCTCGATCTCGCCGTCGAACTCGGTGCGGCCCCGGGTGGTCCGGTGGCCGTGGATCACCCACTCGACGTCCTCGGTCAGGGTGGCCAGGATGCGCGGGTGGTCGCTGGTCCGGAAGCCGGCGAAGTATTCGTCGACCAGGTCACGCTGGGTCGTCTGCGGCACGGCTGTCTCCTTCGTCGGACAGGTGGGTGGCCAGGGCGTCGAGGATCGACGCGAGCCCGCCGGCCGCCCGGGCGGTCCGGAGCTCGGGCGGGAGCCGTCGCTGGTGGACGGTGAGGTCGGTGCCGTCGCCGGCGGGGCGCAGCGTCACGGTGGTGCGCAGGCCGGTGACCGGTTCGTCGAACACCAGCTCGCGCGGCGGGTCGACGCGGACGTAGACGAAGCGCAGCCGACGGGTCGCGCCGCCCGGTGCGCGGGTGTCGAGCGCGAACTCGCCGCCGGCGCGCAGGTCGACGGTCACCGACCCGGGCGGCACGGTGGCGTGCGTGCCGCCCCAGAACGCGGCGACTCCTGCCGGTGTGGTGAAGGCGGTCCAGACCCGGGTCGGTGGGGCGGGCAGGTGGCGTCGGGCGATGAGTTCGTCGCCGTGCAGCTCGGCGCGGGCGCTCACCGGGCCGGGTCCTCGTCGGTAAGGTGCTCATCGAGCGCGTCGAGCCGGTCGTGCCAGGCCCGGCGCTGCTCGTCGATCCAGGTGCCGAGCAGCGCGAGCTGGTCGGCGCGGAGCCGGCACGGTCGACGGGTGCCCTCGCGGCGCTGCTCGACCAGCCCGCAGCGTCGCAACACGCCGACGTGGTGGGAGATCGCCTGCGGGGTGAGGTCGAACGGCTCGGCCAGCTCGCCGACGGTGGCCTCGCCCCGGGCGAGGCGGGTCACCAGGGCGCGGCGGACCGGGTCGCCCAGCGCGGCGAAGGCGAGGTCGAGATCGGGCATGACGCCATCTTAATGAAAGCGCACATTTGCACAAGCAGTTGTTTGCCGATGCGGATCACCGGACGGAGATCGATGTGAACGGACCGACCCGACGCCACCGCAGGCTGCTCGGCCTGCCGTTGCTCATCACCGCGCTGCTGGCCGGCGCGTGCACCGACGGCGGGACCGACCAGGGCCAGGGCGCGACCACCACGCCGGGCGCGGCGTCCACGAGCGCCGGCACGCCGTCGGCGTCACCGTCCACCGGCGGCCCGGTGACCATCCCGAAGTCGGCCTTCGTCGACCTGCCCGCCGAGCTGCGCAAGAGCGCCCCGCAGCCGATGCAGGTCGCCGACGCCCTGCCGAAGCTGTGCGCCGAGGAGTTCGCCACCGGCGGGCGATCCACCGCGGCCGCCGCCATGATGAGCATCTACAAGACCCCGAAGGACCCGCCGGAGAACGTCCCCTACGGCACGCTCCACCAGACCGTCTTCGCGTTCGCCGGGGCCGGTGCCGGCGACTACCTGCGTCGCGTGCGCGCCGCGCTGACGCCCTGCCGCTCCTTCTCCGAGGCGGGCAACCCGGTCACCGTTCGCACGCAGCCGCTGGCCGGCGCGGGCGACGAGGCCCTGCTGGTGACGCTCACCCGCCCGGCCACCGGCCTCGACGGCACCCCGGTCGGCGGCAAGGCCACCAGCCAGATCACCGTGGTCAGGGTGGCCGACGCGGTCACCGTCGTGCACGACCAGGGCTGGGAGGGCACCAGCAACAACCCCGACTTCGCCGACGACTTCGCCCGGGCCGCCGTCCGCGGCCTCGACTCCTGGCAGCGGTGAGGCTCAGGAGACCGCCGCCCGCACCAGCTCCGCGAGCTTCTCCTCCACCTCGGGGCTCCACCGCAGCAGCGCGTACGACGCCGGCCACATATCGCCGTCGTCGAGGTTCGCCGCGTCCTGGAAACCCACAGTCGAATAGCGGTAGTTGAACTTCCCCGAGTCCTGGAAGAAGACGACGATCTTGCCGGCCGCGTTGGCGTAGGCGGGCATGCCGTACCACGTCTTCGGCGACAGCTCCGGCGCGTTGGCGGTGATCGTGACGTGCACGCGCTCGGCCAGCTCGCGGTCGTCCGGCGCCATCTGCGCGATCCGGTCCAGGACCGCCTGCAGGTCGTCGGCCTTCTTCGCGCCCTTCTTCCCCTCGTTGCGCAACTCGGCGGCCCGCTCCTTCATCGCGGCGCGTTCCTCGGCGCTGAAGCCCTCGCTCATCCCGGTTCCCCCTCGTCACCGGCGGCCGGCGTGGTGCCGCCCGCTCAGCCGAAACGCTATGGCCTGACCAGGGCCGACCGCTTCTCGATTCCTGACCAGGTCGCCGTCGTCGGGGACAGCCGGGGGTGATCGCGGTGACCTATGCTCCGGCGATGGGTGAAGAGTCGACAGCCGTCCCCACCGAGGCGGAGTCGCTGCTGGCGGTCCTGGAGCGCAACCGGCGGACCTTCGCCTGGAAGACGTCCGGGCTGGACGGCAAGGGCCTGGGCGCGACCACGGCGGCCTCCACGATGACGCTCGGCGGGCTGGTCAAGCACATGGCCCTGGTGGAGGCGGACTGGCTGGCCGTGAAGCTGGCCGGCGCGGACCACGGCGCGCCGTGGGACGCCGTCGACCACGACGCCGACCCGGACTGGGAGTGGCGGACCGGCGCGACCGACGCGCCGGGCGAGGCACACGCGTTGTGGCGGGCCGCGGTCGAGCGTTCCCGCACGCTTGTCGCGGCCGTGATCGAGGAGCGCGGCCTGTCCGGTCCGGCGTCCTTCACCTGGCCGGACGGCCGCACGCCCACGGTCCGCGCGATGCTCCTCGACATGATCGAGGAGTACGCGCGCCACACCGGGCACGCCGACCTCCTGCGCGAGGCGGTGGACGGGCGGGTCGGAGAGGGCGCGCCGCCGGAGTTCACGTTCTGAGGCGGTAACCCCTCGCGCCCCGATGAGTTTGGCATGCTGCGGCGGTCTATCCGCCGACATCACCTGACGTGAAGGAGCACCGCGATGGCGAAGGTCATCTCCACGCTGTTCATCTCGGCCGACGGCGTCGCCGAGATCGACCCGGACTGGCACTTCCCCTACTTCGACGACAACATGGGCCGCGCGGTCACCGAGGACTACGACGCCGCCGACGTCCTGCTCATCGGTCGGGAGACGTACGACAGCTTCGCCGGCGCGTGGCCCGACCGGGAGGCCGCCGGCGGTGAGGACGCGCCGTTCGCCAAGCAGCTCGGCGACATGCGCAAGGTGGTCGCGTCGCGGCGGTCGCCGGAGTTCACCTGGCGCAACTCCGAGGTGATCCAGGGCGAGCTGGTCGACGCGGTCGCCGCGCTCAAGGCCGACCCGGGCGTCCGGGGCGTCCTCATCCCCGGCTCGATCTCGGTGGTGCAGCAGTTGCTCGCCGCCGGCCTGGTCGACGAGCTGCGCCTGCTGGTGCACCCGGTGGCCGCGCGCAAGGGCCGCCGGCTGTTCGACGAGGGCGACGCCCCCTACCACCTGCGGGTCGCCGCGACGGAGGCGTACCCGACAGGCGTGATCCGGGTGATCTACACGCCGGCCGAGGCGCCGGGCGCGGTCGGCTACGACGACGTCAAGGAGCAGGTGCCGGCCGGCACCTGAGCGGGGCGGCAGCGGGCGCTCGTCCCGTGACAGGATGCGCGGCGTGCCTCGTCGTCCCCTGCTGCTGATCGCCGCGGCGGTGTGCGCCGCGCTGCACGCCGTCGGGGTCCTGGTGGCCCATCCGGTGTGGCGGGGCGCCGAGGTGCTGAGCCTGGCGTTGCTTCTCGCGTACGCGCTGGCCGGCGGTCTGCCGTGGCCGCGCTGGCCGGTGCCGGCCGCGCTGGCGGTGCTGCTGGTCGACGCGATCCGCACCATGCCGGCGGCCCCGGGCAGCGGGGGCTTCGGCTGGCGGGTCCTCGACGGGAACGAGCCGGTCGACGTCACGGCCGGCATGGAGGCGGGTCTCAGCGCCGGCGGGGCGGCCCTGGCCGCGACAGTGCTCCTGCTGGTCGGGTGGCGTGGTCGGCCCCGACGCCGACCGGCGCTGCTCACCGGGGTCGCGGCGCTGCCGGTCGTCGGGTACGCCGCCGTCCGGGTCGCCGACATCCGGCGCGAGCTGGCCGCCGAGGCCGACTCGTACTCGGGCGGTCCCGACCTGACGGACGTGACGAGCGCGATGATCCTGGCGGTGCTGCCGGCGCTCGCCCTCGCGGTGGCCGCGCTGGCGTTGGCCGCGCTGCTGGCCGGGCGGGGTCGGAAGCTGGCCGCGATCGGCGCGGTGGTGCTAGCGCTCGTCGCGTTGCCGCTGATCGACGCGAGCATCACCGCATTGTGGCTGCGGGAGGAGGGCACTCCGCTGTTCGCGTGGCACGCGATCACGCCCACCTCGGCGATGCCGCAGCCGGTGCCGGCGCTCACCGTGGCGGTGGAGCTGACCGCGTACCTGCTGCTCGTCGCGGGGCTGACCGGGGCCGACCGCGCCGAGCCGGCGGTGCCCGCCGAGGTGGCCGGGTAGCGTTCAGTCGAGCAGGGCGAGCAGCGCGTGCAGCGCCGGATTGGTGCTGTCGACCGGCCAGGCCAGCCCGACGTCCACGGTGGGCGTCGGCGCGGTGAACCGGCGCAGCCGTACGCCCGGCAGTCGCAGAGCCCGGGCCCGACCCGCCGGCACGGCCGCGACCACGTCGCCCTGCGCCACCGCGCGCAGCAACTGCTCGTCGTCCGGCTCCTGCCGGACCAGCCGGAACCCGCCGCGCGGCCACACCTGGGCGATGGTCCGGTCGAACATGCCCGGCCCGTTCTCCCGGGGCCACATCACCGCCGGCAGGTCGACCACCTCGGCCCGGCCGATCCGGCGACGGCCGGCGGCGAGCGGATGACCCGCCGGCAGCGCCAGCAGCAGTTCCTCGGTGTCGACGGTGCGGCAGGCCAGCGCCGGTTCGTCCACCGGCGGCCGGACGAACGCCGCGTCCAGCCGGCCGGCGAGCAGCCCGGCCACGTTCGGCGCGGTCCAGGCCGTCTCGGAGACCACCTCGACGCCGGGGTGGGCGGCCCGGAACCGGCCGATCAGCGCGTCCACGCGACCGCCGCGCGCCGAGCGGGTGTACGCCAGCCGCAGCCGGCCGCCCCGCCCCCGCACCAGGTCCCGGATCCGCGCGGTCGCGGCGTCCACCTCGGCGAGCAGCCGCGCCGCCTCCTCCGCCACGCGCGCCCCGACCTCGGTCAGCGTGCAGCCCCGGCTGGTGCGGTGCACGAGCGGCGCGCCGAGCTGGCGTTCCAGCGCCCGGATCTGCTGACTCAGCGCGGGCTGGGCGACGTGCAGCCGGGCGGCCGCGCGGGTGAAGTGCAACTCCTCGGCGAGCACCGCGAAGGAGCGCAGCCGGCGCAGGTCCGACCAGGCACCCGGTGCCTCCACCATGCCGCCATCATAAGCGCCGCTTATCGCCGGCTCGCCGATCCGTCTTGGACGGCGTCCCCGCCGGGCGGCCACCATCGGCAGCACACCGACGGTACGAGTGGCGGGAGCGGGACCATGGCGACAGCGGACGTGGTGGTGGTCGGCGGGGGCGTGATCGGCATGACCACGGCGGTCACCCTCCAGCGGCGCGGCGCGCGGGTCACCGTGCTGACCGCCGACGACCCGGCGGACATCGTGTCCACGGTGGCCGCCGCGGTCTGGTATCCCAGCCACACCGACGCGGACCCGCGGGTGCTGCGCTGGGCCCGGGACACGCACGCCGAGCTGCGCCGCCAGGCCGCGGACGGCGTGCCCGGGGTGGTCGACCGGCCCACCCGGATGTGGCTGCGCCGCCCGTACGCCGGGCCGCCGTGGTGGGCCGACGCGTGCGGCGACCTGGTGGCCGAGCCGGCCGACGCGCCCCGAACGGCACTGCTGCGGTTCACCGCCCCGACCGTGGAGATGAACCGCTACCTGACCTGGCTGCACCGCCAGGTGGAGGCGGGTGGCGGGCGGGTCGTCCGCCGCCGGCTGCGCGCGCTCTCCGAGGCGTACGAGATCGCGCCGGTCGCGGTCAACGCGACGGGCCTCGCCGCCGGTCACCTCGCCGAGGACCCGGCCGTGTACCCGGCGCGCGGGCACATCCTGCTGGTGGCGAACCCCGGTCTCACCGTGTCGGTGCGCGACGAGGACGACCCGGCCGGCATCACCTACGTGCACCCGCGCCGCCACGACGTGGTGCTCGGCGGCACCTACCAGCCGGGCGTGGCGCACACCCGCCCCGATCCGCAGACGGCGGCGGCGATCCACCGCCGGTGCGTCGCCCTGGTGCCACGGTTGGCCGGCGCCCCGGTGCTGGGGGAGCGGATCGGGCTGCGGCCGGCCCGGCACGGCGGACCCCGGGTCGAGAGGGACCCGGTGGACGGTCGGCTGGTGCACGCGTACGGCCACGGCGGGGCGGGGGTGACGCTCTCCTGGGGCTGCGCCGCCGAGGTCGCGGACCTGGCCCTGGGCGGCTGACACCTCGGCGGCGGCTGCCGGGGCGCAGGGCGCGACTCGCGAGCCGTCCACGCGACGAACGCTGGAACGGAGCCGGACTCGTCCCCGCAGCGCCTTTCGACCTGATGGCACAGCCGACTCACCCGGGGCCGGCGCGCCTACAGTCGGGCCATGGGCATCGACGATCGCGTGCGCGCCGTCTATCCCGGCAGCTTCGACCCGTTCACGCCCGGGCACCTGGACGTGGTGGACCGGGCGCGTGGCCTGTTCGACGAGGTGGTCGTGCTCGTCGCGGTGAACGGTGACAAGCAGCCGGACGCCGGCGAGGAGGAGCGGGCGACCGCCGTCCGCGCCGTCCTGCCGGCCGACTGGACCACCGTCACGGTAGCGGCCTGGCGTGGGCTGACCGCCGACTACTGCCGTCGCCACGACGTCGCGGTGATCGTCCGGGGCGTGCGGAACACCACTGATCTCCAGGCCGAGCATCGGCTCGCCGCGATGAACGCGTCGCTGGGCGTCGCCACGGTGTTCCTGCCCGCACGGGCCGAACTGGCCGCCACGTCGTCGACGGTGGCGCGCGCGTCGGGGCGGTGACGGCGGCCCTCCGGTCCCGAATTCCGTTGGACTGTTCGGAGCGATCACCGGAGGCTGTGGCGATGGAGCCCACAGAGACCGCGCTGATCGTCGCCGTGCCCGAGACCGAGCGGGCCGTCGGGCGCTTCCGGTCCGTATTGGACACCACGGCCGGTTGGGGAGTACCCGCCCACGTGACCGTGCTCTACCCGTTCCTGCCCCCGGAGCGGATCGATGACGACGTGCTCACCGCCCTGAGTCGGATCTTCGACGCCACACCGCGCTTCGACGTGACGTTCGCCGAGGTCGGGTGGTTCGGAGACACCGTGGTATGGCTCTCGCCGCAGCCGGGTGACGGGTTTCGCCTGCTCACCGCGGCCGTGTGGCGGCGATTCCCCGAGGCTCCGCCGTACGCCGGCGCCCACGCCGACGTCGTACCGCATCTGACCGTCGGCCATGACGCTCCGAAGCACGTCCTGGCCGAAGCCGCCATGGCGGTCGTCGACCACCTGCCGATCCGCGCCGCCGTCGACACGGTCCGGCTCATCGCGGGGTCACCGGCACCTCGCTCCTGGCACACGCTCCGCGAGTTCCGGCTCGGCGCGGATGGGCCGCCTCAACGCTGAGCGGAATCCCAGCCAAGGCTAGGAGATGTCGGGTAACTCGGTGACGGTCGGTTTTCGGCGCCGGTCCCGCACCCGCAGCAGAATCAGGACGACCGACGACACGAGCATCGCACCGCATCCGGACAGGACGGCGAAGTAGAGCAGCGGGCCACCGAAACCGTGGTCCGGGCCTCGCATCACCAGCGACGCAAGAGTGCAACTCGACGAGACGAGCACCACCCAGAGGAACCACCGTGGCTGCCGTCGGGCCATCGCTCAGCGTCCGGCGGCGTTGTGCGCGGCGACCAGGGGCGGGAGTTCGTCAAGCGAGCCGATGCGGAACAGGCACCGCTCGGCTACGGCCGGCATGTCGAGGATGTGACCCCACGGGCCGCGCCGGATCAGGCACGCGGCCAGGCCGGCCGTCATGGCCGCGTGGGCGTCGTTGTCGGGGCGGTCGCCGACGTAGAGGATCGTGGACGGATCACCGCCGCCGGCCTGGACGACCCGGTCGAAGAAGCCCGGCGCCGGCTTCGCCACGCCCCACCCGTGTGAGGTGCCGATCACGTCGACCGGCAGGTCGAGCGCGCGCAGGCTCGCCTCGGCGTGCGCCGGCTGGTTGCCGGCCAGGCCGACGAGCAGGCCCTGCTCCTTCAGCGCGGTCAGGCACGCCCGCGCATCGGGATGGAGGTCCTCCTCGCCGAACGCCTCCGGCCGCCCGGCGGCCGCCCGGCGCTCCAGCTCGGTCGCGAGGTCGAAGTCGGGCCGGAACGTGCGGAACGACTCCTGCCAGTCCTGCCCCCGGGCGATCACCGCGCCGAAGACCGCCGAGAACGTGTGCCGGGGCACGCCCAACCAGTCCGCCCAGTCGGCGAACTCGCGGGACTCGTCGAGGATCGTCCCGCCGACGTCGAAGAAGACCGCCTCGATCATGTGAGTCCCTCCTGGGGCGTACGTGGAGCGGGCCGCGATCCGGATCGGTGTCAGCGCGTGGCCGTCGGTGCCGGGCTCCTGTCGAACGGCCACGGCTGCGGTCCGAAGAGGTCGTTGCAGGCGGAGAGCAACTCCAGTTGGGCGTCGACCAGGCGCGTGGTCGCCGGCCCACGATCGACGTCGGGGGCGTCCTTCACGAGGAGTTCCTCGACCGCCATGCCGGCCGCCATCAACTCCCGGCCGGCCTCCTTGATGCCCGGATCGGTCGATCGGAGTGCGCGATAGGCCGGTCGCGTGCCGGCGCCGAAGAGCACGTCCTCCTTCTCGATCGCGCCTGCCACCAGGAGACAGGCGCCGGTGGCTTCCCGGTCCGACGGCACGCTGGGACTGGCGGGTGCGGCGGCGGGGGTGTCGGCCGACGAGCAACCGGCGAGCAGCAGCACGGAGGCCAAGGAAGTGGCGGCGAGAGTGCGGATCACGGCAGGAGGATAGCGGTCACGCGACGTCGCGGCGCTTGAGCTTGGCCCGGCGGCCGTCCGGGTGGTGCCAGACCAGGCCCTCGTACGCGGGATGGCCCAGCAGCCACTCGCGCAGGCCGTCGTGGTCGCGGGGCACGTCCAGCCGCTCGGCGTCGGCGTGCGCGACAAGTTCGTGGCCGCGTACCCCCTCGGGGTTGCCGTTGACCTTGGGGCCGATCAGCTCGTAGGTGCCGGGCCGGGGCTCGCCCCGGTGCGCGGCCAGCGCCTCGGCGTGGAACGTCGCGAACGACGACTGGGCGATCGGCTCCCAGCCCACGGTCTTGCCGGTGGCCTCGTCGGTCATCACCGGCCGGTAGCCCGGCGGATGGGCCCCGCCGGGCTTCACCTCGCGCCGCGCCCACCAGTCGCCGTCCTCGTCGAGCAGCAGGCAGGTGCCGTCGTACTTGCGGGTGGCCACGCCCTCGCCGTCGAGCACCCACCGGCACTCGGGGGTGGCCTCGGGCAGGACGCGGCGGCGGTCGTCGGGGTCACGGCGGAACAACGTCGGGATCTTGCGCACGTCGACATGGTGACACCGCCCCGCTCCCGGTTGGCCGGGGGGCGGGGCGGCTCGTCACCTCACGCGCCGGCGGCGCGCTCGCGGTCGGCCTCGGCGTCGGCGGCCCCGACCGGGGTGCCGTCGTCGTCGCGGTTGGCCTCGGACAGGTCCACGTCGGCGCCGGCCCGGGCGGCGTCGGCCGCCGCGTCGTCCGCGCCGACGACCTCACCACCGCCGGTCCCGCCGTCGTCCTCGACGAGCCGCCCGGCGGCGGCCAGCCCGATCGGTGCGTACCTGGGGTCGGTCATCTCGTCCTCCTCACCGGTTCCTGTCCCACCGGTACCCGCGCGGAGGGGGCGGCACACCGTCCCGGCCGGACGCCCGGGCCGGGACGGTGTGCGCGGTTCAGTGACAGGCGCCGGTGCCGCTGTCGCTGTAGGTCTGCCCGGCCACCGGCACGAACTGCCAGTCGTAGCCGGAGGCGTGCAGGGTGAACTTCAGGACCCCGAACGCGCTGCTGTTGCGTGCCTCGCTGTTGGGCTGGACGGTGCCGAAGCCGTAGTGGTCGGCGCCGCCCATCCCGGCGACGAAGCTGCGCAGGCCGCGCGCGGCGTCGTAGCCGCCGTTGGCGTTCATCGGCGCGAACCGCTCGTAGACGTGATTGTGCCCCCACACCACGACGTCCGCGTTGTAGTCGTAGAGCGCCTGGTAGAGCGGTCGGGTGCCGGTCGACGGCGCGTGGTTGGAGCTGGACGTGTAGAGCGGGTGGTGCCAGTAGGCCAGCGTGCACGGCTTGGTGCTGGCCGCCAGGTCCGCCCGCAGCCACTGCTCCTGCGCCGAGCCGGCGGACATGCCGACGTTGGAGTTCAGCGACACCACGTGCCAGTTGCCCAGGTCGTACGAGTAGTAGCCGCGCCCGCTCGGCCCGGCCTGGCTGCCGAAGTAGCTGTAGTAGCCGCTCGCGCCGGACGTGTTGTAGTCGTGGTTGCCCGGCGACGGCCGGGTGCGCGCCTTGTGCCGGCCCCAGGTCGGCGCGTAGTAGCTGGTGAACTCCGACGTGGTGCCGCTGTTGTAGACGTTGTCGCCGGTGGTGAACACCGTCCCGGAGATGCCGTCGAGCAGCGCGGCGGTGGCCGTGTCGCCGGATCCGGAGGTGGCGATGTCGCCGGCGCCGACCAGCACCGGGTCGGCCGACGGCGCGGTGCCGCCGGTGGTGACCACGAGCTGCGGGGCGGTGGCGCCGCTCTCCCGGGCGTCGTAGTAGGCGCCGTCGGAGCTGGCGGAGGTGGCCGCCAGGCTGACCGTGCCGTTACCGGTGACCGCGGCGGTGACGTCCACCTCGTACCAGCTCCCGGCCCCGACCGACCCGATCGAGCCCAGCGTGGCGCCGTCGACGGCCGGCTGGTTGTTCCAGGTGGTGCCGGTCTCCGACCAGGTGGTGCTGGACGTCGCCCGTACCGTCCCGCCGGTGTCGCTGCCGTTGTTGCCGCTGATCGTGTGCAGGCGCAGCTTGGCGCCGGTCACCGTGCCGCTGACCCCGCTGACCGAGAACCGCAGGAAGATCCGGCGGACCGGGGCGTTGTCCACCACGATCTGGGTGGCGGTGCCGTAGTTGGTGCCGGCCGTGTCGCTCTGCACGTACGTGTCGGCGACCGGGGTGAACGTGACGCTCGCCGCCGACGCGGCGCCCGAGCCGGTGAGGACGGCGGCGGTGCTGGCGGCGACCAGCACCACGGCCGCGGCCAGGATGACCGGTGGCCGGGGGAGTCGAATGCCCATCCAGGGGCCCCTTCCGTGGGGGGTGATGACAGCCCACGGAATGTAGGAACGCCGATGGACGGGCGGGCGACGGGCGGATGAACGCCGCGTCCGGACAGGGAAACTCCTCGATGTTTTCGCGCCGTTCGCCGGCCGCACATCCGGGCGGCACCGACCGTCCGTTGTGGTGGCCGGGCCGCGCCCGCACGATGGCTGTCCGTCAGGCCCGCCGACCGCGAGGGGACCGCCCGTGTACCTGTCGACCGTGTCCCGGCCGGCCACCGAACCGCCCGCCGCCGGCCGGCGCCGCCGTCTCACCGGGGTCGGCGGCACCGTCCTCGCGCTCGGCACGGTCAGCCTGGTCACCGACGTCTCCGCCGAGATGGTCACCGCCGTGCTGCCGCTCTACCTGGTGCTCGGGTTGAACCTCAGCCCGCTCGCGTTCGGCGTCCTCGACGGCGTGCACACCGGGGCGACAGCGGTGCTGCGGGTCGTCGGCGGTTTCCTGGCCGACCGGTTCCGCAGGCGCAAACTCGTCGCCGGCGCCGGCTACGCGCTCTCCGCGGTGGCCAAGCTCGGGCTGCTGCTCGCCGGGCGGTCGGTGCCGGCCATCGGCGCGGTGATCGCGGTCGACCGGCTCGGCAAGGGCGTCCGCACCGCGCCCCGCGACGCGCTGATCACGCTCGCCACGCCGCCCGAGGCGCTCGGCCGGGCGTTCGGCGTGCACCGGACCATGGACAGCGTCGGCGCGTTCCTCGGGCCGCTCGCCGCGTTCGCGGTGCTGCTCGCCGTCGGTCCGAACTTCGACGCGGTCTTCGTGGCCAGCTTCTGCGTCGCGGCGCTCGCCGTCGTCGTGCTCGTGCTCTTCGTGCGGGAACAACCGGCACCCGCCGGTGGCGCCGACGACCGCCGGGTCACCGTGCGGGAGGCCGCCGGCCTGCTACGGGAGCCGCCGACGCGCCGCCTGGTGCTCGCCGCCGCGCTGCTCGGGCTGGCCACCATCGGCGACGGCTTCGTCTACCTGCTGCTGCAACGCCGCGAGGACGTCGGCCTGCGCTGGTTCCCGCTGCTCGCGGTCGGCACCAGCCTGGCGTACCTGCTGCTGGCCGGCCCGCTCGGCGCGCTGGCCGACCGGATCGGCCGGCTGCCGGTGGTGGCCGGCGGCTACGTCGCGCTCGGCCTGACCTACCTGCTGCTCGCCGGCCCGGTGCACGGCTGGCCGCTGCTGGCGCTGACGCTGGCGATGCACGGCGCGTTCTACGCGGCCACCGACGGCGTGCTGATCGCGCTCGCCGGGCCGGTCCTGCCGGCGCGGGTGCGCACCACAGGCATCGCGCTCGTGCAGACCGGCCAGGCGCTGGCGTACCTGCTCTCCTCGGTCCTGTTCGGCCTGGCCTGGCAGGTCTGGGGCCCGCGCCCGGCGACCGTCGCCGCGGCCGTGGCGGTGGCCGTCACGCTGCCGCTCAGCGTCGTCCTGCTCGCTCCCTCGCACCGGAGGTCGCCCCGATGATGTCGATCCGCGCGAAGATCGCCACGCTGGCCGCCTCGGCGGTCGCGCTCGCCGGGCTGGCCACCGGCTACGCCGTCACCTCGGCCCGGCACGCCCCCGCGCCGGCGGCCGCCGCCGACCGGACGGTCACCCTGCGCCCCGGCCCCCGGCTGCTCGCGGTCACCGACCGGCACGTCTCCAGCGCCGCGCTGGCCGACCCCGCCGGGCCGCGCGCCGTCTCCGACCGGGAGTGCCTGCGGGTGTACGCGGCCGCCGGCACCGGCGTCTGCCTGGCCCCGACCAGCGCGTGGTCGTACCAGGTGGTGGTGCTCGACGCGGAGTTGCGCCCGGTGCGGCGCCTGGACGTGCCGGGACTGCCCAACCGGGCCCGGGTGTCGGCGTCCGGCCGGATGGTCTCCTGGACCACGTTCGTCGGCGGCGACTCCTACACCAGCGGCGGCTTCTCCACCCGCACCGGTTTCCTCGACACCCGCACCGGGGCCACCGTCACGTCACTGGAGGAGTTCACCGTCCGGCGCGACGGCCGGCCCCACCGCGACGCCGACGTCAACTTCTGGGGCGTCACGTTCGCCGGCGACGACAACGTCTTCTACGCCACCATGTCCACCGCCGGGAAGCGCTGGCTGGTCCGGGGCGACGCCGCCGCCCGGACGGTCGAGACGGTACGGGAGAACACGGAGTGCCCGTCGCTGTCCCCGGACGGCACCCGGATCGCGTTCAAGGAGGCGGTCGACGGCGACCCGGCGAAGGGCTGGCGGCTCTCCGTGCTCGACCTGCGCACCATGCGGGTCACCGCCACCGCCGAGCGCGCCAGCGTGGACGACCAGGCCGCCTGGCTGGACGGCGGGACGCTCGCCTACACGCTGCGCTCCGACGACGGCCACCCGGACGTCTGGTCGGTGCCGGCCGACGGCTCCGGCACGCCCCGGCTGCTGCTGCCCGGCGCGGAGTCGCCGTCCCCGCTGACCTGACGACCGACCGACAACAGCGCCCCGGCGGCGACCAGCGCCACCCCGAACCCGGCCGCGTACCCGGGCAGCCCCGCCGGGATGCCCAGGTAGACGGTGATGCCGAGGATGCGGGACAGCCCCCAGGGCAGCAACGCCATCTGGTCGTTCCACACCGTCAGCGCGCGTTCCAGGCCGATCCAGGCGACCAGCCCGGCCAGCGCCGCCAGCGGCACCCCGGCGGCGGCGAGCACCAGCCCGGCCGCGCGGCGACGGGTCACGCCGTAGCGGTCACGCAGCACCAGCGCGGTCGCCACGAACAGCCAGCAGAACGCCGCCACCGCCACGGTCAGGTAGACCGCCCGACCAGCCGGCGCGGTCCAGAACACGAACCAGTAACCGCCCGGACCACGCCCGGCCAGCACCGCCAGCAGCAGCACGCTGCGCAGCAGCGCCACCCCGCCGAGGACCGCCCACAGCGCGAACGGGTCACGCCGGCCTACCGCCAGGCGCGCCACCAGCGCGAACAACGCCCACCCGCCGAGCGTGACCAGCAGGTGCGCGGGCGCGGCGAACCAGGTGAACACCAGCCGGCTCGCCACCAGCACCACCGCCGGGACCAGCCACACCAGCACCCGGTCCAGTCCGGACAGCGGCGCGGGCAGCCCGGCGAGCCGCCCCGGGCGCAGCGCGCCGAGCAGCAGCGCCCGCGCCGCCGCGCCGCCCGGCCCGCGCCCGCGCAGGCCGAGCACCATCACCGCCGCGACCAGGACCAGCAGTGCCCGCGCCGCCCAGGCCATCGCCGGGTCGCGGTCCGCCCGCAGCGCGCCGAGGTCGGCCGCCGTGAAGCGGTACGCCGGCAGGTCGAGGTCCCCGCCGTAGCGCTGCCGGTGCCGGTCCCGCGCTTCCCGGTAGGCCCCGGCGGCCGACCGCCACCCGGCGTACGCGTCGGCGGAACCGGTGTCCAGCCACTGCGCGTGCCGCAGCACCATGCTCCGGTAGGCGGCGAGCGTCTCGAACAGGTCGACCTGGTAGTCGAGCGTGCCGACGAAGCGCTGCCGCAGCGCGGCGTCCCGCCACGTCGCCGGGTCGGTGCCGGCCACCAGCGCCCGCATCCGCCGGGCCGTCCCGACCGCCGCGCCGCCCTCGGCGACCGCCTCGTCGACCCGGTCGCCGGTCACCGCGTAGATGCTGTCCAGCGCCGCCGAGTCACCGGTCGGGATGTCCCACTCGAAGATCCACATCATCGGCGGCGGCTCCAGCCCGAGCGCCCGCACCGACGTGTCCGCGTACGGGCCGACGTAGAGGCCGGTGGTGACCGCCGCCCGGGACAGCGCCATGGCCTGCCCGATCGCCGCCACCGTCGCCGGGTCGCCGGAGAACGTCCGGTACGCCCAGTCCGCCGTCACCTGCGCCGGGTCGACGTCCGGGTCCCAGGCCAGCCGCGCCACCGCGTACGTGTTCAGGTCGTAGAGCTGCCAGAAGCCGGCGCGCAGGTAGAGCGACATCGGGCCGGCGCGTAACGGCCCGCCGTCCTGCGTCCAGTTCCACACGCCCTCCACGCGCGGGTTCGCGGCGAGGAACGCGCGCAGCGCCGCCCGGTGCAGCGGGCCCAGGTCGTTGGGCAGCGCGCCGAACCCCTCGAACTCGCGCCGGGCCTGGAACTCCACGATCCGCCGCTGCGCGCCGCCGAACAGGGTGGTGTTGAGCGGCAGGTGGCTGTAGAAGTCGCCGAGCGTGTACTTGGTGGACACGATCAGGTGCCTGTCGTCGAACCCGCCCAGCACCCGCGCGTACTCCTCGGGGTTGGTGTGCAGGTCGCCGACCTCGCCCACGCCTACCGTCCAGGACCGAAAGATGATCTCCTTGCCGACCGGTCCCGCCGTGTCGAGCAGCGCCCGCAGCATCGCGCGCACGCCCTCGGCGGTGGTGACCGCCAGCTTCGAGGTGTAGTCCCAGCCGCTGCCCGCGTACACCTCGCCGCCCTCGCCGACGCGGACCATCAGCCCGGCCACGAACGGCATCCGCCCGAAAAGCTCGGCCAGCCCGGCCCGGTAGACCGCCCAGAGCCTCGGGTCGGTCGTGTCGAGGCCGCCGACCGTGCGACGCAGGTGCGCCTCCAGCGGCGGCGACACCGCGAGCATGTCGGTGAGCAGGAAGACCTTCAGGCCCATCTGGTCGGCGTACCGGAAGACCGGCCCGAACGCCGCCACCATGGCCCGCGCCCGCTCCACGTGCGGGTCGCCGGCCGGATAGACGGCGTGCCCGTCGCCGACGCCGTCGAACGTGACGTACTCCAGGAAGCCGGGCACTACGACGCCGTTGTAGCCCTGCTCCGCCGCGTGGTCGACGAACTGCCGGAACTGCGCGTCGATCCGCGCCACCGCGGCGGCGTCCACCCACGGCGCACGGGGCAGCAACGCCGAGGTGACCACGTCGGTGTTGAGGCGGTAGTCGTCGCCGAACGTCCTCGGGTCCGCCTCGCGGCCGACCGAGCCCGCGTCGGTCAGCCGCAGTCCCAGCCTGGGCGCGACCGGGCGGCCGACGTCGGCGGCCGGCAGCACCTCCGCGCCCGAGCGGATCCGGTCGGCCAGTCGGTAGAGCCCGGCCGCCACGCCCGCGAGGTCGCCGGTGACGCTCAGCTCCTCGCGGCCCATGCCGATCCGGTACGCCTCCGGCGGCTCACCGGCGCGCAGTTCCGCGCGCAGTCTGGTCACCGCCGACATGCTCACCGCACCCGCGTTCCGCCCGTTCCCGTTCGGGCTGCTCGCGGCGGTGCCCGGTCCCGGGTCGGTCCCGGCCGGGCCGCTCGTGGCGGTGCCCGGGATCGGGCCGGGCGCGGCGGTGCGCGCGTTCGCGGTCGGGGCGGCGACCCGGGTGATCGCGGGGCGGGGACGCCCCCGCGCGGCGAGCGCGTCGGCGACGGTCCCGGCGGCCTTGACCGCGCGGAGTTGGTCCGGCACCACGATCGAGGTCAGCGGCGGCACCGGGGCCGGCGTGCGGGGCGGTGCGGCGACGGCCGTCTCGGCCGGCACATCGGCGGGGGTGTGGCTCAGCCCCAACGTGTCGTCGATGCCCCAGGCCACGCCCGCGCCGAGCAGCAGCACCACCACGACGGCGGCGGCGACCCGGTACGGGCGCCCAAGGTGAGCCACACTCGCATCGTATCGGCGGCTCCGCGCGACCACGACCCCTCCTGCGCGTGGCGGGTCGCGGGTGCGCGCGCCGGCGAATACCCCGGCGCGCCGCGCCTCGGCTTCGTCGATCATGGGTGGGTGACACACGCCGAGCGCTACACGCTGGCCGGGTTCGTGGCCGGCTTCCGCTGGACATCAGGCGCCCCGAGCCGGCCCTCCGACCCGCCGCGCGGCGTTCCCACGGTCAGTGACTGCCTCGCCGACCTTCTCCCGGCCGACCAGGACGTCGAGCCGTGGCAACAGCCGTTGTTCCAGCCATGGCACCGGTCCCTCCGACAGGCCGCCGACGCCGTCAGGCACGCGCCTGCCGACGCCCGCGTCGCTCACGTGTTGAGCATGAGCGTGGCGGCGACGGAGGCCGCCGAACTGGCGACCGAGATGGAGGGCTGGATCGGCGACCTCGCGCACCCGGTCCGGACGAACCTCGCGCGGCCCGCAGCCGCACCGCCCGGCACGATTCACGGCTTCGAGGTGCTCGGTTTCGACACCGGACGCTTCCACAGTTGGCGCTGCTACGGGCTGGACGAACAGGCCCTCGACAGGCTCGACATCCGGCCGGGGAACGCCGGTCTGCTGACCACCCTCGACGATGCCCGACGAGTCACCGACATGGCCAACAACGACCGCGGCTCCCGACATGGCACCCCGCTGGACGTCACCTGGTTCGCCGCGCTCATCGCCGAACACCCGCCAGATCTTGGTACGGATCCGCCCCGCTGAGGGCGTGCTCGTACCAAGATCTGTCCGCGCGGGACCGAGGAGACCTCGTTGCGTCGCGCCAGGGGCTGCAACTGCCCGACTGAGCGCGGAGCGCGCCGCTCGACCTTGGAGCTGTGACGAGATCTTGGAAGGAATCGGCCCCCGGAGGGGCACTTTTCTTCCAAGATCTCTCGGGTGTCGGGCTCACCGGCGATCATCACCAGTCGACGGCTCGTGCCATCCCTCCGCGGGCGTGCCGGGGCGGTCGGAAGTCGCCGGACGAGTCGGGTGCCTGGACGCCGGCACCCGACTCCGTCACCGCATCAGGTTCGGTTGTCGAAGCGGCCGGTGCGAGTGGCCGCGACGAACCGGGTCCAACTCGCCGGGTCGAAGCTCAACGCCGGTCCCTGTCGGTCCTTGGTGTCCCGCACGCCCACCGAGTCGGCGAAGCCCGCCACCTCGACACAGTCGCCGTTACTGCCGGACCGGGAGGACTTGCGCCACACCCCGTCACGTCCCATGGGTCATCTCCTTCGCTATCGCCGTGATCAGCTCACGGGATTCCTCCACGTCGAGCGCCCGCTCGACGAGTGAACGCCAAGCATCCTCGTAAATCTGGATCTCGTGCGCCTTGTCGAGGTAGACAGCGCCGCAGGGGCCGTCCATGTAGATCGTGGTCGGCTCCGGCTCCCGGACTTCGGTAGGAAAGTCGAGCATTGTGAAGGTGCCGGTGGACGCCCAGCGTGATAGGCCCGCATCCAACGGCAGCACCCGAAGACGGATGTTGTGCCGCCGACCGTTCACCACGAGTGAGTCCAACTGTCGAACCATTGCCGACCGGTCACGGAGCGGACGCCGAAGGACCGCCTCGCTGAGGACAAGATCCAGCAGAGGAGCCTTCGGTATCGCGCGAGCCAGGAGCCGCTGTCGACGTAGTCGAACGTCCACCTTTGCCTGACGGTCAATTTCCGACAGGCCGGGCTGGTCGATGGCAATGAGTTCACGCATGTACTCGACGGTCTGCAGAAGCCCTGGGATCAGATCGGCCTCGTACTTGCGGATCTTCGTTGCTGCCGCCTCCAAACCCACGTACAGCTTGAACCAGTCTTCGACCGCCTCGCCGTAGCTGTGCCACCAGCCGTGGGCCTTGGTCTCCCGGGCCAGTGCCCGCATCGTCTCGATCGTTTCGCGGGACGCGCCGTAGACCCGGCACATCGCCTCCACGTCATTCGGGTGCATGGAGACCTGGCCCGTTTCGTAACGCCAGATCCGGGGCGTCGACCATTCCAGTTCCCTGGCCGCCGCGCTCACCGTGATGTGCGCGTCCTCGCGAATCTCCTTCAGATATCTGCCGAGTTGCCTACGCGGGACGGTGCTTCCCGAGTCGTCCACGTCATCTCCTTCGCTGTCGTCGCGTAAGGCACCTCATCCCTTGGTTCGCATTCTTCTCCAAAAGATTGCGTCGAGCCAGCACCGAATTGACCATCGTGGTGCCTGTCGCGGTGCGGCAGCGCCCGCCCGGAGCGGGCACCACTTCCGTACCTCATCCCGGTGCCCGCCCCGGTGTCGGTCCCCTGTCGACACACCCGGAGGCGCGATGATCCACGCGACCGCGAGACGCCTGCTTCCGTACCACGTCCGGGCCGCCGTGTTCGACCGGCGCTGGCGCGGCCTCGACCCCGGTCAGGTGCGCGACCACCTCGACCGGGTGGCGGACGAACTCGACCGCCTGAGCCGCGAGCTGACCACCGCGAGGTCCGAGACCGAGCGGGCACGTCAGGTGCTCCGACAGTGGCAGTCCCGGCACCACGCCTGCCGCCGCGACCCGGACGGGCCGGCTGGCCGATGACCGCGCCATTCATCCACGACACCCGCCGATCCCGGAGGCACCTACCGATGCCCGTCCCGCTCGCCGACTTTCCCGTCCTCGTTCCGGTCCCCGACGAGGATCTGGTCCTGGCCCAGTTGGCCGTGCGCGTGCACGTGCCGGAGCGCTGGCCGCAGGGGCCGCTGTGCCGCAGCGAGCGCGTCCCGTACCCCTGCCGGCTGGCCCGGTGGGGCCACGCCACGCTGCACGCCGCCGGCTTCGGCCCGGGTCGGCTCCCGTGACCGACGAGGCGCAGCGGTTCTGGGCGACGGTGCAGGACCGCTGCCCGGGGCTGCTGCCGGAACGCGACGCGCCGCTGCTGCACGCCGGCCTGCTGCGGCTGCTCGACGGCGGCGACGACCGCGCCGGGCGGTTGGCGTTGCTGCGGGCGCTCGGGTCCGCGTACCGGAGCTTCGGTCTGCGGCCCTGGCACGCGGCGGCGGTCGGCGACGCGCTGCTGCCCGCGCCCGGCCTGCGCTGGTGGCGGGCCTGGCGGCTGATCGAGCGCACCGCCGCCCGTCTCGGCGACGCGCCGCCGTGGTGGCCGGTCCAGGTGGTCGACCACGACCGCGCCGCCGAGGGCGTGGCGATCCTGACGGTACGGCCGTGGCGGCGGCTGCCCCACCGGCCCGGCCAGGCGATCCCGGTGCACACGGAACGCCGGCCTGGACGATGGCGCTGGCTGTCGCCCGCCAACGCGCCCCGCCCGGACGGCACGCTGGAGTTCCATGTCCGCGCCCTGCCCGCCGGGCCCGTCTCGGTCGCCCTGGTCGACGAGGTACGTCCCGGCGAGTTGTTGCATCTCGGTGCGCCGCTGGATTCCGGGTTGGAGTTGGTCGACGGTGGTGACGATCTGCTGCTGGTGGCCGGCGGGACCGGGTTGGCGCCGTTGCGGGCCCTGGTGGAGCAGGTCGCCGCCGCGCCTGTCGACAGGTGGGTGACGCTGATCGTGGGCGCGCGCACCTTCGCCGACCTGTACGACGCGATCGCGTTGGACAAGCTCCAGCAGGCGCACGACTGGCTGACCGTGGTGCCGGCGTTCTCCGCCGACCCGGAGGCCGCGCCGGCCGAGCGGGGCACGGCCGTCGCGTTGGCGACCTACCACCACCGGGCCGGTCAGCACGTGCACGTGTGCGGCCCGCCCGGGATGCTCGCCGCCGCCCGCCGCTGGTTGAGCATTGCCGGGGTGCCCGCGCAGCGCCGGCGACTGCCGGTGATCGGGGACCGGTGATGGCCGTCTACCGCAGCGCGCACGCGCTGGTCGGGCCGCTCACGCCGGGCCGCGTCGAGGCGGTCGAGTTGCCGTTGACGTCGCGGCTGCGGCGCGGCTACCGCACCGAGGACGTGGACGCGGTCCTGCACCGCCTCGCCTACGAGCTGGCCGAGCGGTCGCGGCTGCTCGGCATGGTGAGCGCCGAGAACCGCCGGATCAAAGGCGCACTCCGCGACTGGCAAACGGCACGGAGCGCCGCGGGAACCGACAGCGGATCGATGGCAGGCCACCGGCACTGACTCCGGCGGTCAGCGGCCCTGGTCGAGGAAGGCCAGCGTGACGGCGGCGAACAGCGGGGATTCGACGATGTCGTAGTGGCTCAGGCCGGGCAGGATCGCCAGCGCGTGCCCGCCCGCCGGGCGGCCCTCACCGGTCCAGCCGCCGTCGCGCAGCCCGCCGTCGAGCAGCTTGAAGACCTCCACGTAGTGGCTCGGCGGCGCCATGTCGGCGTCGGCGGCCATCACCAGCGTCGGCACCCGCAGGCCGCGCACCTGCTCGGTGAAGTCGAAGTCGTTCCGCATCGCCTCGCCGATCTTGTCGAGCAGCTTGGGGAAGTCCTCCGGGCGCGGCGCGACCCGCTGGTACAGCTCGTACATCGGGGTGTCCTTCATGAACTCGGCCGCCGCCGCGTTGACCCCGCCCTGCTGCGCCAGCATCTCCGGGTAGATGGCGTCCCGGCGGATGTTGGCCGACGCGGAGACCAGCCGGCCCACCTTCTCCGGATGGCGGAACGCCACGTGCATGGCCACCCCGCCGCCGAGGGAGAAGCCGACCAGGTCCGGCCGGTCCAGGCCGAGGTGGTCGACGAGCGCGGCGATGTCGTCGGCCATCAGCCCGAAGTCGATCGGCCGGTCGATGTCGGCGGTGCGGCCGTGCCCCTGCAGGTCGACCAGGATCACCTGGTGCTCGGCGGCCAGCAGGGGCAGGACCGGCGCGAACATCTCGCCGGAACCCAGGCCGCCGTGCAGCAGGATCATCGGCCGGCCGGCGCCGTGGGTCTCGACGTAGAGGCGGATGCCGTTGACGTCGGCGTACTGCCCCGGGGTGTTGGTCTCGACGGTGGTCATCGGGTGCTCCTTCGGTGTTCCGTGGTGACGAACGTTGGACCGGGCGGACGCGGCGAACTCATCGGTGCCCGCGACCGGCGGTTTCCCGGTGCTCGCGTTCGCGCAGCATGTGGTCTAGCTTCGAACAGGTGAGCGAGGTGGCGAGCGTCCCCGTGGAGACGCAACTCGAGGCATACCGGCCGGAGCTGACCGGCTACTGCTACCGGATGCTGGGCTCGGCTTTCGAGGCCGAGGACGCGGTGCAGGACACCTTCGTCCGGGCCTGGCGGAACTTCGACCGGTTCGAGGGGCGGTCCGCGCTGCGGACGTGGCTCTACCGGATCGCGACGAACGTCTGCCTGAACATGACCGCGAGCGCGCAGCGCCGGGTCCGGCCGATGGACCTCGGCCCGGCCGGCAGCGGCACCGCCACCCATCCGGGCGAGCCGCGCCCGGAACAGATCTGGCTCGGCCCGGTGCCGGACGACCGGGTGCTGCCCACGGCCGGCGACCCGGCCGAGGTGGTCGCCGGGCGGGAGTCCGTCCGGCTGGCGTTCGTCGCCGCGTTGCAGCACCTGCCGCCGAAGCAGCGGGCCGTGCTCATCCTGCGCGAGGTGCTCGCCTGGTCCGCCCAGGAGGTCGCGGACCTGCTCGACACGTCGGTGGCGAGCGTGAACAGCGCACTGCAACGGGCCCGCGCCACCATCGCCGCCGCCGACACCGGCGCCGAGGTGCGCCGCCCGCTCGACGAGGAGCAGCAGGCGCTGCTGGCCCGCTACGTGCGCGCGTTCGAGGCGTACGACCTCACCGCGCTCACCGCGCTGCTGCACGAGGACGCGACGCTGTCGATGCCGCCGATGCCGCTGTGGCTGCGCGGTCCCGACCACATCGCCGACTGGATGACCGGCACCGGCAACGGCTGCCGAGGCTCCCGCCTGGTGCCGGTGGCGGCCAACGGCATGCCGGCGTTCGGGCAGTACCGGCGCGACCCCGACTCAGGTCACGTGCCCTGGTCGCTGATCGTGGTCGGGCTGTCCGGCGGCCGGATCACGTCGCTCAACCACTTCCTCGACACCGAGCGCCTGTTCCCCCTCTTCGGCCTGCCGGACCGGCTGGAGGAGGGCGCCGGTCAGCCCGAACAGGCCGGCCAGGTCGCATAGGTCCGCGCTCGCGCCACGCAGCTCCAGCCGCCAGCCGAACCGCCGGGCGGTCAGCCGCAGCCGGGCCAGGGTCTCGATCGTGACCAGGTCGGGCCGGCCCACCTCGGACACGTCGCAGACCACCACCCCCCGGTCCCGGCCGCGTAACGCCTCGGCCAGCTCGGCGCAGCGGACCGCGATCTCCGCGCGGGTCGGCGACGGACCGGCCAGCCGGAGCACGAGGGTGGTCACGTGGATCAGACCGGCGTACGGCCCCGTACTCATCGCCGGGGGAAGGCGAGGCTCATGACGACGTACGCCCGGGTGGTTCTGCCGCGCTGGGACCCGCAGGGGGATCCGGCGGTGCTGCGCGCGGAGATCTCCGAGTGGGCGACCTCGGCCGCCCTGCGTGAGCTGGTGGAGTGCTTCGGGGAGACGTGGCCGTCCGGCGACGTGCTCGCCGGGCTGGCGGAGATCTCGGCCCGGCACTGGGACTTCCGCCGGGGCGGCGAACGCGCCACCGCCCGGCGCCGGGAGTTCCCGGCCGACGTGACCGAGCGGGTACGCGCGGCGGCGAGCGCGCTGGGCCTGCGTCACCGGGACAGGCCCAGCCGGGACCGGTACGACCACGTCCTGATCCACGGTGGCCTGGTCCGCAGTTGCCTGCTCCGAGCCCGGTACGCGGCCACCCTGCTCGACCGGCACGTCACCGGCGGGACCGTGTGCGGGCTGGGCAGCGTCCGGCCCACCACCGAGCCGGAGCGGGCCGTGGCGGCGGAGCGGGGCGCCGGCGACTGCCCCACCGAGTTCGCCGCCATGGACCTCGCGGTGCGGGCGGCGTTCCCCGGGCTGCGCCGGCTGCCCGACCCGGGTGGCCCCGCGCCCCTGATCCACGACTACCGGGCACCGGACGGCCGGCGGCTGCGCGTGCTGGCCGCGCCCTCGACCGACCCGGCCCGGCGCGCCAACACCGCCGACACCTGCGCGTTCTGGGCCGACTCCCGGGTCGGACCGGGGTCGCTGTCGGGGGAGAGCGTCCTGCTGGTCACCACCGAGCACTTCGTGCCGTTCCAGCAGGCCGACGCGATCCGGACGCTCGGCATCCCGTACGGGTGCGCGGTGGAGACGGTCGGCCTCGACCCGGCGGCGGCAGCGGACCCGAGCCTGCGGCACGCGCTGACCACTGCCGAGTACCTCCAGGAGATCCGCTCGGCGATCCGGTCCATGCGCCTGCTGCACGCGGCGCTCGAGCGGTAAGGAAGGGCCCCCTGTTAACGCATTCGGTAGAGGAGGGGGCCCCGCTTAACACGTGACCGGTGGCTCGGCCGTGGATCAGGCCGGTGTGGGTGTCGGTGACGCACGGTGCCACCGGTGGGTCGACGCCGCCTCAGGTCGGCTCGGCCGGTGGCGCACGTCGACCACGGAGGCGGGGCGGACACCGGCCCCGCCGGACGCGAGGTGGTGGGGCGGGGCGGCGTCGAATGCGCTGCGGTCGGGTCGCACATCGGTCGCCGCTGCCGTCATCGATTTGCCCCCCCGCCGGTGGACGCAATTTCCTCCGGGCATCCTGCCGTGTGCAGTTACATCAACGTTAACTGCTATACCAATCATCGGTGGGCAGCTATATGATCCCCGGTAGCTCGCCCCGAAGCCTCACGAAACAGCAGCTCCGACACGCCCCACGCCGCCTGCCGCACCAGGCGTTCCGCAACCGTGGGCGGTCCGATCCGCCGCGCCGAAAATGGCTCGGCAAATGCCGGGAGCTGCGCCAGCCTGCCGGAAAGTGGGAACGGATGACGACGATCCCGTCCTTGGTCATCGGCATCGCGACAACGGCCACCGAACGCCGGCAGCTCGCCCAACTGCTCGGCGGCACCGAGACGTTCCTCATCGTCTCCAGCGCCCACCAGGCCCGCAGGTTTCTCGACCTGGTCCGTCGGCCGTCGGTCACGCGGGCGCCCGCGGTTCCGACCGACACCGCGTCGCCGGCCGTCCCGATCGGCGACGTCGGCCCGGGCGTCGGCGATCTTCCGGCTGGTGGTGACGCCGCCCCGTCGGGTGCCGAGGTGATCCCGACCCGCGCCGGGATGGTGCCGTCGCGTGGTGGAGTGGTCCCGACGGGTGCCGGGGTGGTGCCGTCGCGCGCCGGAGAAATCCCGTCGGGTGTCGGCGCTGTACCGTCGCGTGCCGGGGCGGTCTCGTCGGGTGTCGACGCCGTGCCGTCGGGTGTCGAGGCTGTCCTGTCAACTGTCGACGCCGGCGGGGCGGTCGAGGGGGAGGCCCCGCAGCGGCGACCGACGACGGAGTTGGCCGTCGACTCGGACCGGCGAGTGTTGCGCTGGCGTGAACGGGAGGTCGGCCTGACGCCGCTGGAGCACGACCTGCTGATCTGCCTCGCCGGCACCCCGGGTCGGGTGTGGACGTACGCCCGGCTGCACCGCGCGGTCTGGGGCAACGACCACCTGGGCCGGGGCTCCGACATGCACTCGGTGGTGCGCCGCATCCGGCACAAGCTGGGTCGCCTGGACGCCGCCGCCACCATCCACGCCGTCCGAGGCGTCGGTTTCCGCCTAACCCCTTCCTGACCCCCGCCCCTGCGTGCCGAACGCAGCACGATCAAGGAGTTCGCGTCCCCGCCCAGCCCTCACGCGACCCAAACTCCTTGATCACCGCAGTGAAGCGTGGTGTGGCAGGGCGTCGGCCGCCTCGCCCCGTCGATCATGAAGTTAGCGGTGCGCGTGGTCCGATTTGTCGCCGCTAACTTCATGATCGACGAGGCGCGCCTGCCTGGTGCGCGTCGATCATGGAGTTTGTGCCCATGAGATGAGGCGTTTGGTGCTTTCGTCGGGGCCGTAAGTGCAAGATCGACGGGGCGGGGCGGGGCGGGGCGGGGCGGGGACGGGGGCGGGGGGGCCGCGGGGGGGGGCACCGCGCCGGCCGCCCGGGGGGGCCGCCGCGGTGGGGCGGAGAGGGGTGGGGGGAGGGGGTATTCAACCACCCGGG
>NZ_JBITEP010000020.1:33784-129139 GCF_044455315.1 Micromonospora sp. NPDC051300
CTTGTGGGGGGGGGGGGGGGGGGGGGGGGGGGGGGGGGGGGGGGGGGGGGGGGGGGGGCGGGGGGGGGGGGGGGGGGCCGGGGGGGGCCCCGCCGGGGTTGGCCGCTGCGTGGGTCAGCAGCGGGTGGGGGAGAGGGTGAAGTCCTCCACGGTGGGCGTGGTGGAGCTGATCTTCGTCTGGCGGGTCTGGGGCTTCCAGCCGTCCTTCGCGACGATCAACGTGAGCGGGTTGTTGCGCCGGTCCATCCAGTAGGCGTACCTGCCGTCGGCGTCCGTGGTGAACGTGTAGGAGTTCGCCCAGGAGTCGACCTGGACCGTCGCGCCCGGCAGCGGCGCGGTGCCGCCCTGGCAGCTCCGACCGGTGACCGTGCCGGACAGCTTGCCCCAGGTGGTCGGCGGCTGCGCGATCATGGTGACCGCCACCGGCGCCACCGTGTACGGGGTGTTCTCCTTGATGACGACCGACGCCGAGTAGGTGCCCGGCTGGTCCACGTTCGCGGTCATGCCGACCGTGACGGTGACCTTCTCACCGGGTGCCAGCGTGACCTTCGACTTGTCGACGGTCAGCCAGCTCACGTCGGCCGAACCTTCGGCGCACTCGCCGAAGCCGGGCAGGACCTCGCTGTCCTTGGTGGCGGTGAAGCCGCCCGACGAGCCGCCGACCTTGTAGAACCCGCAGGCCGCGCCGCCCCGGTAGCGGGGCG
Source organism: Micromonospora sp. NPDC051300 (assembly GCF_044455315.1). Classification (NCBI taxonomy): domain Bacteria; kingdom Bacillati; phylum Actinomycetota; class Actinomycetes; order Micromonosporales; family Micromonosporaceae; genus Micromonospora; species Micromonospora sp. NPDC051300. The sequence goes on from NZ_JBITEP010000020.1 coordinate 34,489, forward strand.
CGTTGGCGTTGGGCAGGTTGGCCCAGGAGTCGGTCGCCGGGTCGTACGCGAAGCCGGCGTTGGTGATGGCACCGCCCTGCGACCCGCCGACGACCAGGAGCTTGCCGTTGGCCACCGCGTACGAGGAGGCCCAGTTGTCGGCCGGCGCGTCCGGGATGGCGGTCCAGGCGTTGGCGGCCGGGTCGAAGGCGTAGCCGGCCTTCTGGGAGTTGGTGCCGTCGTTGCCGCCGGTGCAGTAGACGACGCCGTCGATCCCGCCGCAGGACAGGAACGCCACCGACTTCGGGTAGGCCGGGAGGGTCTCCCACGAGTCGGCGCCCGGGTCGTACCGGACCACGGTGTTGGACATCGGCAGGCAGTTGGCGGTGGTGCAGCCGCCGATCGCGTACAGCTTGCCGCCCGCGACCGCCTGACCGGCCGCCGCCCGGGGCGCCGGGTTGGCCGCCTTCGGCGTCCAGGTGTTCGCCGCCGGGTCGTACGACCAGGTGCCGGCGTCCGGGCCGGAGGCGCCCCAGCCGCCGGTGACGACGATCTTGCCGTCGATCACGCCGGCCGTCACGGCGTTACGGGCGCCGGGCAGGTCGGCGATGCCGGACCAGGACTGCGCGACCGGGTCGTACCGGTAGTTCTTCGCGCTGGACGTGGTGCCGTCGCCGCCGGCGATGGAGTAGACCTTGCCGTCGACGGTGACGACCCGGTTGTCCATCACGTTCGCCGGGTAGCCCGGGATGGCGGTCCACGGGTCCGCGGCCGGCGCGGGAGCCGCCACCGAGGTGGACGACTTGCCGGACGAGCGGGCCGCGAGCGACGTCGCCGCGGTCAGTCGCTGCGCCGGTGCGCCGGTCGAGCCGAGCAGCGCCTGCTCGGAGAGTTGCGAGCCGTCCGCGCGTTGCAGCACGAACCCGCCGTCCCGCTCGGAGAACTCGACGTCGACCGGGGCCCCGCCGGTGTTGGTCACCGTGAACGTCTTGCTGACCTTGCCGCTGGGCATCCGGGCCGTGCCGGTCAGCGACGTCGGCTGCACCGACAGTCGGCCGGCGGCCAGTTGGAAGGTGGCAGTGGTGGCCCAGTCGGTCTGGACGTCCACCTGCTTGGTCTGGCTCACGTAGTTGCCGGCGCTTGCGGTGAACGGGTGCGTGCCGGTCAGCGACGAGAACATCCAGTAGAAGCCGTCGGGCAGCTCGGTGTCGTCCGGGGTGGCGACCGTGGTGGCCTTCTCCGCCGGCCGGTCCTTGCTGGTCACGGTGGCGCCGTTGACGTAGCCGTTGTCGTTCTTGTCACGCACGTGGCCGAGGACCAGGCCCCCGTCGACCGGCTTGCAGACCAGCTTGCTGCCGATCAGCACGTTGTCGACCTCCCACCACCACTCCCAGCTCGCCTCGTAGTAGTGGAAGCGCACCCGCACCTGCGACTGGTTCGCCGCCTGCGGGATCGGCACCTCGGTCACCTTGGCGCGCACGTCGGCGGCCTGCCGGAGCACGTTGCTCCAGGTGGTGCCGCCGTCGAGGCTCAGGTCGACGTCCGCGCGGTCGCTGTTCAGCCAGTTGTAGTCCTGGTTGAACCGGATCACCGGGGCGCTCACCCCGGTCAGGTCGACCACCGGGCTGACCAGCGACGTGTCCTGCCGGCCGCCGCTGCCGTAGTTGTCGCTGTCGATGATGGCGAAGTTGCCGCTGCCGCCGGTCAGGTTGCCGCGCTCGCCCTTGTCGTCGAACTCCCAGACCTGACCGGTGCCGGCGTTGTCCACCACGGACCAGCCGTCCGGCACGCCGGTGCCGTCGAACGTCTCGTAGACGCCGTCGGAGCTGGTGGTGTAGCCGGGCGCGGTGGTGCACGCCTCCGGGTTCGCCGGCACCGCGACGTTCGCGGTCAGGTTGCCGGCGCCGACCGTGACCTCCTTCGTGACGGTCAGGTAGCCGGCGTACTGCGGCTCGACCGTGAGCCGGTAGGTCGCCCCGGCCGGCAGCTTCAGGCTGTAGCGGCCGGTGGCGGGCGTGGTGTAGTCGGAGATCGGCGTGCCCTCGACGCTCACCTTCGCGTACAGCGGCCAGCCGTGGCCGGAGCCGTCGGTGACCTGGCCGCCGACCGTGACGCTCGGCACCGCGGTGAGCGTGACGTCGAGCGTGGTGGTGGTGTTCTTGGTGACGGTCGCGGTGAGCGTCCGGGTCGCGTACCCGAAGGCGGAGACGACGACCTGGTAGTCGCCGGCGGGCAGCAGCGAGGAGTAGGTGCCGTCGGCGCCGGTGGTCAGCGTGCGGTCCGCCGCGCCGGTCAGGGTGACGGTCGCGCCGGCGATCGGTGCCCCGGACGCGTCGGTGACCTTGCCGGCCAGCGTGCCGTTGTCGCCGATCGGGGCGGCGGCGACAAGCGCGAGCGCGTCGAGCCGGCCCTCGCCGTAGACGTTGTTGTCGTCGGCGGTGCCGCCACACTGCGTGTCGGCCTTGTCCACCGCCGTGTCGTTCAGCAGCGCGCGGGTCGCCGTGACGTCGCCGACCAGGGTGGGCGCCGCCGACCAGAGCAGCGCGATCGCGCCGGCCAGGTGCGGCGCCGCCATCGAGGTGCCACTGATGCTGGCGTACGAGTTGTTCGGCACGCTGGAGCGCACGTTCACACCGGGCGCCGAGATGTTCGGCTTGATCTCGCCGTTCTGCCCGGTGCCCCGGGACGAGAAGCTGGCGATGTTGTTGTTGATGTCGTACGCGCCGGCCGAGTAGTTGCTGGCCAGGCTGCCCGGTGAGCCGCTGGTCTGGCAGGACGGGCCGTTGTTGCCGTTGGACCAGACGCCGAAGATGCCGGACGCGGTCCAGGCGTTGGTGACGTCCTCCATGAACGGCTCGTTGGACGGCTGGGTGGTGCCCCACGAGTTGTTGATGATGTTCGGCCGCTTGCTGGCGTCCGGGTTCTGCCCGTTCAGGTCGGTGGGCTCCAGCATCCACTGCCCGGAGGAGATCAGCGCGGCGTCGGTCGGGCAGCACCCGTTCGCGGCGATCCACTTGACCTCGGGGGCGACACCGATCTGGTTGGCGCCGTCCGAGCCGGCCATGGTGCCCATGGTGTGGGTGCCGTGCCCGTCGGAGTCGCACGGCGCGGTGGCGCAGTCGCCTGCCGCGTCGAACCAGTTGTAGTTGTGGTCGAACGTGCCGTCGCCGTTGTTGCCCCGGTAGGAGTTCACCAGCGCCGGGTGGTCGTACTGCACGCCGCTGTCGATGCTGGCCACGGTGATGCCGGCGCCCTTGACGCCGTACTGGGACCAGACGTCGTCGGCGTTGATGTTGGCGATGCCCCACTCCAGGGCGTTCGTCGACTTCTCGTTGGTGCCCGGGACGGTCTTCGGCAGCTCGTAGGCGACAGGCGCGTAGATGCCGTCGACCTCGGTGTGGGCGGCGAAGTTCTGCGCCATGGTCAGCGAACCGCCGGTGACCTTGATGGCGTTGGTGGCCCAGAACGTCTGGTACGTCGTACCCGAGCGGTCCAGCTCGGCGCGGATCTTCGCCTGGCTGTCGGCGGCGGTCTTCTTCAGCGTCGCGGCGACCGCGGCGCCCCGCTCGTTCCAGTCCTTGACGGCGGTGGCCTTGCCCAGGTCGGCCCGGTCGGCGAAGTGGATCCAGAAGTCGCCCTCGCTCTTGCCCTGGAGCTGGCGGGTGACCTCGGGACGGATCTTGTCGCCGGCCGACGCGCCGGCGCCGGTGCCGGCCTGTGCCGGCGCGCCGGTGGCGGCCAGCGCGGTCGCGGCGAGCACCAGGGCGGCGCCCGCGCTCACCAGCCGCCCGGCCGGACCCCTTCGGTGTGGACGTCTCAGCATCGGTGCTGCCTCCTCGAGGACGACCCGCGGATGATCGAGCCAGGCAAGAAGGGCCAGGAGACTGCGCTCCCGACTTGTCACACCGGTTTGAAACGAACCCCCCAGGCCCCCTAGGCGCCGTGCGGGTCTACGCCGGCCACCTGTGTGGACACTATGATCGACACCAATGGGCGATCAATGACCGTACGTGAGCAAATTGTCACCAACAGGTTTGGCGATCAAGGGCCCGGTTGACAGTCATTGTCACGGTGGGGGCGCGGTGGCGGACGACGACACGAATACCGCCTCTGCCGGCGGCACCGACCCGGCGGAGCATCCGTTCTCGCTGGTCATCGGCGTGACACCGTCGCCGGCCGAGCGGCTGCGGCTGACCGAGCTGCTGGACGGCGTGGCGCCGCTGCTGCTGGTCGCCGACCTGGACGAGCTGCGCGAACTGATCGACCCCGGGGAAAAGGCCCCGCCGGCCCCGCCGTCCGACGGCGCGCTGATGATCGACGCGGCTCGGTCCACCGCCCGCTGGGGGGACCGGGAGGTCGCCCTCACCCGGCTGGAACGCGACCTGCTCACCTGCCTGACCACCGAGCCGGTGCGGGTGTGGAGCTACGCCGAGTTGCACCACGCGGTCTGGCACGACGCGCCGACCCGGCGCCGCGCCGACGTGCAGTCCCTGGTCAAGCGGCTGCGCCGCAAGCTCGGCGAGCTGGGCACCGGGGTCACCGTCGTCGCGGTACGCGGCGTCGGGCTGCGGCTGACCGACCACCGTCGACCGAGCGTGCGCGGCGGTTGACGCCCGCCTCGGCAATTCCGTCAGGGGGGCGGGGGAAGATGGCGGACATGGCTCGGTGGCGATGGCTCCTGGCGGACCAGTTGGGTCCCCACTTCCTCGACGGCGACGCGCAACGCGTCCTGCTGGTGGAGACCCGGTCGCTGTTCGCCCACCGTCCGCTGCACCGGCAGAAGGCGCACCTGATCCTGTCCGCCTTGCGGCACCGGGCCGCGGAGCTGGGCGACCGCGCGCGGCTGGTCCGCGCCGACACCTTCCGCGAGGCGCTCACCGGCCTGGGCGAGCCGGTCGAGGTGGTGCACCCGACGTCGCGGGCGGCGCTCGCGTTCGCCCGCACCGTCGACGGGCTGACCGTGCTGCCACCGCGCGGCTTCGTCACCGACCGCGCCGACTTCTCGGCCTGGGCCGACCGGCGGCGCGGCCAGCTCCGGATGGCCGACTTCTACCGCTGGGCGCGGCACCGGCACGGCGTGCTGCGGGACCTGCCACCGCCCGGGCGCCGGCCCCGTCACCGGACGACGGCCGAGGTGCCGGCGCCGCCGCCGGTCGTCGAGGACGACATCGACGCCCAGGTGCGCCGCGACCTGGACCGCTGGCAGGCCGAGGGAATCCGGTTCGTGGGCCGGGACGCGCCGCGCCGCTACCCGGCCACGCACGCCGAGGCGCGGGCCCGGCTGACCCACTTCCTCGACCACCGGCTGCCCGCCCACGCCGACACCGAGGGCGTGCTCGGCGACGACGATCCGCGGCTCGCGCACAGCGTGTTGTCGTCCTCGTTCAACCTCGGCCTGCTCGACCCGGAGCCGGCGATTCGCGCTGCCGAGCGCGCCGGCCGCGACGGGACCGCGCCCCCGGCGGCGGTGCACCGGTTCGTGCGCGGCGTGTTCGGCTGGCGCGAGTTCCTGTGGCAGCTCTACTGGTATTTCGAGCCGCGCTACCGGGGCGTCGGCTGGCTCGGCGCGACCGGGCCGCTGCCCGAGTGGTTCGACCGGCTCGACGCGGACGCGGTGGAGGCGCGCTGTCTCGCCGACGTGCTGGCCGGCGTGCGGGACACCGGGTGGGCGCACCAGACCGCGCGGCTGACCGTGCTCGGCAACTACGGCCTGCAACGCGGCTGGCGTCCCGCCGACCTGGCCGACTGGTTCCGGCGCAGCTTCGTCGACGGCGCCGAGTGGGTCATGAACGCCACGGTCATCGGCATGAGCCAGTACGCCGACCTGGCCCGCATCGACACCCACCCGTGGGCGTTCGACGGCGCGCACCTGGATCGGTCCGGCGCGCCCTGCGGCGGCTGCCGGTACGCGCCGAAGGAGGTGCTCGGCGACGACGCCTGCCCGTACACCGGCGGGTTCGAGGCGTTCCTGCACCGCAACCGGGAGCGGCTCGCGGCCGACCCGCGCCTCGCCGCCGAGCTGGCCGAGCGCACCGACCCGCAGCGCCGCGACGCGGTGCTGGCCCAGGAGGAGAAGCGCGGCGACGAGGCGCCCTGACGGTCAGGCCGGCGCGCCCTCCAGCGCCGCCAGGAAGTCGGCCACCAGGTCGTCGGTGTCCTCGATGCCTGTGGACACCCGCACCAGGCCCTCGCCGATCCCGGCCGCGGCGAGCTGCTCGGCGTCCACGATCCCCGCCCACATCGAGCGCGGGTGCACCACGAGCGTGCTGACGCTGCCCAGGCTGGCCGCCCGCTTGGCCAGGCGCAGCCCGCCCAGCAGCGCCGCCGCGCCGGCCCGGCCGGCGGCCAGCTCGACGCCGAGCACCCCGCCGAACCCGGTCATCTGCCGCCGGGCCAGCGCGTGCTGGGGGTGCGAGGGCAGGCCGGGATAGCGGATCCGGGCCACCGCCGGATGATCCTCCAGCGCCCGGGCCAGGGCCAGCGCGTTGGCGTTGTGCCGCGCCACCCGCAGCGCCAGCGTCCGCAGGCCGCGCAGCAGCAGCCAGGCGTCCACCGGGCCGAGCGTGGCGCCGGTGACGATCGACGTACGCCACACCCGCTCGACCAGCTCCGCGCCGCCGACCACCACTCCCGCGGAGACGTCGGAGTGCCCGCCGAGGAACTTCGTGCCGCTGTGCCAGACCAGGTCCGCCCCGGCGGCCAGCGGACGTTGGTTGACAGGCGTGGCGAACGTGTTGTCCACCACCACCAGCGCGCCGGCCGCGTGCGCCGACGCCACCACCGCGGCCAGGTCGGTCAGCTCCAGCAGCGGGTTGCTCGGCGTCTCCACCAGCACCAGCCGGGTCTCCGGCCGCAGTGCCCGGACGAACGCGTCGGCGTCGGTCTGGTCGACCTGGGTGCAGGCCACCCCGAAGCGCGCCAGCAGCCCGGTGGCCAGCGAGGTGGTGCCGCCGTACGTGCTGCGCTGCACCACCACGTGGTCGCCGGCGGCGAGCAGCGCCAGCGCCACCGTGCTGATCGCGCCCATCCCGGACGCGGTGACCAGCCCGGTCTCCGCCCCCTCCAGCTCGGCGACCACGGCGGCAACCTGCGCGTGGTTCGGGTTGCCGTAGCGGGTGTAGAACGCGCTCCCCCGCGCCTCGGTGGCGATCTCGGTGAACCGCTCGTCGGACTCGGCGCTGAACGTGGCGCTCTGCACGATCGGCGGCGCGACCGCCCCGCCAGGCACCAGCCCGTCGTCGCCGTGCACCGCGGCGGTGCCGAACCCGGTCATCCGCGCGCCACCCGGTCCACAAGCGCCCGGTAGCTGCCCAGCGCGGTGAACTCCGGCAGCGTCAGGTCGCTGCCGTGGCGCTGGCGGAGCACGGTGACCAGCCGCAACGCGCGCAGCGAGTCACCGCCGGCGGCGAGGAAGCCGGTCTCCGGGTCACGTGGCGCGGTGCCCAGCACGTCCTGCCAGGCCGCCGCCACCCGGTCCGCCCACTGCTGCCGCGCGTTCCCGCCGCCCGCCGGCGACGGGGCGGCCACCGACGGCAGCGGCGCCGCCGGATCGGCGGCCAGCAACCGGCGGAAGCCGTCGGCCAGCGCGTCCACCCGGTCGGCCGGGACGTGCCGGTGGTCGTACTGGATCATCAGCCCGAGCCGCCCGGCGTCCAGCTCGGCGTCGACGGCGAGGCTGAACGCCACGTCCACGGTGACGCCCCGGCTGTCCACGATGCGGCTGCCGTCGCCGGCCGGACGCGGCGGGAAGTGGGTCCAGTTGAAGAAGTGGTCGAAGCGCGGGCCCGCGCCGCCGGCCCGGACGATCTCGGCGAGCGGGAAGCGGTGGCGCCCCATCAACTCCCGCTCGGCCCGCCACGCCTCGGCGGCCAGCTCGGCCACCGACCGGGTGCCCAGCGCGAGGCGCACCGGCAGCGTGTTGAGGAAGAGCCCGAGCGTGGTGGCGCTGCCCTCGCCCTCCGGCCGGCCGCCGACCACCAGGCCGCTGACCACGTCGTCCCGGCCGGCCAGCTCACCGAGCAGCCGCAGGTGCGCGCCGAACAGCCAGGACTTGACCGGCACCCCGGCGTCGCGGGCCGCCTCGGTGACCCGTTCCGTGGTGCCGGCGCGCAGCGGCACCCGCTGGGTGGTGGTGGTCCTCGGCCGCACGCCGCCGACCAGCAGCGGTGGCGCGGCCCCGGCGCCGTCCAACCAGAACCGGCGGATCGCCGGGTCGGCCACTGCCGCCCGCTCGGCCGCCACGTACTCGCGGAACGGCAGCCCGGCGTCGGCGTGCGCGGGCGTGCCGGCCCGCTCCCGGTCGTACCCGGCGAGCAGGTCGGCCAGGAGCAGGTGCAGGCTCCAGCCGTCGAGCACGGCGTGGTGCTCGGCCACCAGCAGCGTGAACCCGTCACCCCCGCCGCGGACCGCGTGCAGCCGCAGCAGCGGCGGCCGGGTGAGGTCGAACGGGCGGCGACGCTCCTCGGCGACGAGCGCGTCGACCCGGGCCCGCCGGGCCGCCGGGTCGAGGCCGGTCAGGTCCGTCACCGGCAGGTCGACAGGCACCCGCGCGTGCACGAGCTGCAACGGCTCGGCGTACGTGCCGAGCGCGAAGCCGGTCCGCAGCACCGGGTGGGCGTCCAGCAGGGCGGCCAGCGCGCGCCGCAGCGCCGCCGCGTCCAGCGGCGCGGCCACCTCGTGCGCGGTGACGTTGTGGTAGACGGCCGGGTCGCCGGTCAGCTCGCCGTGGTAGACCATGCCGAGCTGGAGCGCGGTCATCGGGTACGCGTCGGCCAGCCCGTCCGGCAGCCGCTCCCGGTCGGCGGCGTCGACCAGGGCGAACCGCCCCTGGTCCACGGCCGGTTCGGGCGCGACGCCGTCCAGCGTGATCCGGCCGTGCGCCACCAGCTCCCGGATCGTCTGGTGCGTGAAGATGTCGTTGAGCTGGAACGACAATCCGCGCTTCTGCGCCGCGACCTGCATCTGGATGCTGCGGATGGAGTCGCCGCCGAGCGCGAAGAAGCTGTCCGTCACGCCGAACGTGGCCACGCCGAGCACCTCGCGCCACGCCTCGACCAGGATCTCCTCGGCCCGGTTCGTCGGCGTCACCGCCGGGTCGCCGGCCGGTCGCTCCGGTGCGGGCGCGGGCAGCGCCGCCCGGTCGAGCTTGCCGTTGCGGGTCAACGGCAGCTCGTCCAGGACCACCACCGCGGCCGGCACCAGGTGGGCCGGCAGCCGTTCGGCGAGCCACTCCCGGGGCGGCGCGACGGATCCGGTCGCGGGGGCGGTGTCCGTCACCGCGTCCGAGGCGTCGGCGTACTCCGGGCGGACCGCGTGCAGGGTGTGCCGGTCGGTGCCGGTCAGCAGGTCGTCCTGCCGGGTGAGCACGGTGAAGCCACGCGCCTGGAACAGCGCCACCAGCTCGGCCAGCCGGCCGGCGGTGGCGGTGCCCGGCGCGTCGTGCACCTCCATGGCGACCTGCGCGACGAGCGGCCAGTGCCGGTCCGCCAGCCCGGCCAGCACGTCCGCCTCGGCCCGCTGCACGTCGATCTTCAGCAGGTCGATCCGCGCCGGGGCCAGCTCGTCCAGCACGGCCGACAGCGGCCGCACCGGCACGGTCAGCTCCCGGCCGGCGAAGCGCTCGGCGAGCAACTCGTCGGCGCGGTCGAGCAGCACGTCCCGCTGGTCGACGCCGGCGTCCCGCTCGTTCGCCAGGTAGCGCTTGATCACGCCGATCTCGGCGTCGGGGTCGGCGTACGCGGCGTGGCCGGACATCATCGAGTAGCCGGGGTAGTAGGTGAACGAGACCTCGCCCCGCTCCCGCGACAGCCCGTGCGGGTGCACGGTCGCCGGCACGCCGAACTCGGCGACGTTGCGGCGCAGCGCCTCCACCACGGCCGGCACCGGCTCGAACGCGTGGATCGTCGCGTCCGGACAGACCTGGTGCACGAAGAGCGAGAACATGCCGATGTTCGCGCCCACGTCGAAGACCGTCGCGCCGGGGCGCAGCACGATCCCGTCGCGCAGGTAGACGCGCTGCGTGAAGATCTCGTCGTGGAGGTAGCGGGTCTCGTGCGGGTTGATCCCGGTGACCCGGGTCAGGTCCAGCGACGCCCCGGCGCGGGGCAGGACGTAGGCGACCAGGCGGTCGCCGTACCCGTCGTCGTCGCGGGCGACCACGGCGGCGTCGGCCACCTCCGGGTGCCCGCGCAGCACGGCGGCGACCTCGCCCGGCTCCACCCGGAAGCCGTGGATCTTCACCTGGTCGTCGAGCCGGCCCAGGTAGCGCAGCCGTCGCCGGGCGTCGAAGCGGACCCGGTCGCCGGTGCGGTAGACCCGCTCGACGCCGCCGTCGGGCAGCGGCAGCTCCACGAACCGGCGGGCGGTCGCCGCCTCGTCGCCCAGGTAGCCGTCGGCGAGCTGCGGGCCGGCCACGCACAGCTCCCCGGCCACGCCCGGCGGCACCGGGCGCAGCCGTTCGTCGAGCACCCGCACCGCGACGCCGGGCAGCGGCCGGCCGATCGTCGGCGGGTCCTCGGCCCGGATCTCCGCCACTGTGGTGTCCACCGTGCACTCGGTCGGGCCGTACAGGTTGACCGCGCGCACGCCCGGCAACGCCGCCACCTCGGCCCACAGGTCCTCGCCGACCGCCTCGCCGCCGAGCAGCAGCAGCCCGGGCAGCCGGGCGTCACCCGCGCCGGCGAGCAGGATGCGTAGCTGCGACGGGGTCAGGTCGAGCACGTCCACCCGGTGCTCCGCGAGCGTGGCGGCGAGCGCGGCGCCGTCGCGGCGCACGTCCTCCGGCACCAGGAACAGGCTCCGCCCGTGGGCGAGCTGCACGAGCTGCTTCACCGAGGCGTCGAACGTCAGCGGCGCGTTCACTGCCACCCGCAGGCCGGCCGGGCAGTCCGCGTACACGGTCGCCTCCAGCGCGCCGGCCAGGTGCGCGGCGGCGGCGTGCGACACCCGCACCGGCCGGGGCGTGCCGGTCGAGCCGGAGGTGAAGATGACGTACGCCGGGTCGGTGGCGGCCGGTGGGGCCGGCGGCGGCCCGCCGGCCGCGACCAGCTCGTCCACCGACACGGTCGCCGGCCCGCCCGCGCCGACCACGCACTCCGCGCCGACCGCGCGGAGCTGCGCGGCCAGCCGTGGCGCCGGGGCGTCCGGGTCCAGCGGCACGAACACCGCGCCGGCCCGCAGCACGCCGAGGAACGCCACCACGGTGTCCCGGGACCGGGCCGCGAGCACACCCACCGGCGCGCCGGCCAGGCCGCGCGCGGCAAGCGCCGCGGCCACCCGCGCGGCCCGCCGGTCCAGCTCCTCGACCGGGTACGCGCCGTCCGCCGCCACCACCGCCGGGTCCTGCGCCGCCATCCCGGCCAGGCCCGCGTCGAGCAGGTCGACGAGGGTACGCGCCGGCGCGGTGGCCGCCGATCCGCCGGCCTCGGCCAGCCAGCCCGCCTCGCCGGCGCCGAGCACGGCCAGCGGCGCGTCCCCGGCCAGCGCGGCCGGCAGGCTGCGCAGCACCGCCACCAGCGAGTCGAGCAGCCACTGCCCGCCGCCGACCCGGAGCGTGACCTCGCCCTCGTCGCCGCCCGTGCCTTTGCCGGTTCCGGTGCCGGGGTCCGTGTCGGCGCCCGTGCCCGGGCCGGTGCCGGTGACGGGGGCCGTGTCGGCGCCCGTGCCGGTGCCGGAACCGGTGCCGTCGTCGGTGCCGGTGAGCACGGTGAGCCGGGGGCCGGTCGGCGGCGGCGGGACGGGCGCCTCGGCGGTCGTCGCGCCCAAGGCGGCGAGGGTGTCCGGGGCGACCACCGGCTGCACCGCGAACCCGGCGACCGCGCCGGTGCTCTCGTCGACCGGGTCGACCAGGTGGAACGTCTCCTCGGCGGTCGCCTCGGCGGCGCGTACCGCGGCCAGCAGCTCGGCCGGCGCGGCCGGCAGCGGCAGAGCCAGCCGCAGCGGGCCGTAGCCGCCCAGCGGGCCGACCACGCCGGCGGTGCCCTCGGCCCGGCGGCCGTCGTGCCAGCGGGCCAGCACCAGGTCCGACTCCTCGGCCCCGTCCGGCGTCTCGGCCCGGCGGGCGACCGCGAGCGCCCAGGCGGCCAGCAGCACCGTCTCGACGGCGCAGCCGGCGGCCTCGGCGACGGCGGCCAGGTCGGCGGTGGGCAGCGTGGCGGTGACCACCGCGCCCGGGTCGTCGCCGTGCGGCTCGACCAGCCGTGCGGCCGGGGCGACCGGCGCGGGCGCCGGGGCGGCCTCCCGCTCCTCCACCTGCCATTCGGTGACGTCGAGGAACTGCAACGCCTCCTCGTCGGCGGGCGGCAGGTCACCCGCGTACGCCCGGGCCAGGTCGGCCAGGACCAGCCGCAGGCTGGCCGGGTCGGCGACCAGCGGGGTGGCAGCCAGCTCCAGCGCGTCGTCGGTGAGCGTCACCGACAGCTCGCCCTGCGCGCCGACGGTGACCGTCCGGTCGTCGTCCACGTCCTGCAACGGCACCCGCAGGCCGGGGTGGTGCACCAGGGTCAGCCGCAGCGCCTCGTGCCGGGCCACCACCGCGTCCACGGCGGCCTGCAACCGGGCCCGGTCCAGCGGCCGGTCCAGCCGCACCCGGGCCCGGACCAGGTCCTGCTTGCCGGCCCAGGCCAGCCGCTGGACCGGGGACAGACGGTATCCGTTCACCACACACTCCGGTTGACGTAGAGATCGGACATGGCGACCAGGATCTGCCGGTCGCCGGTGAAGGGTTCCCGGCCGTGGGTGGCCAGGAAGTTGTCCACCACCAGCACGTCGCCGCGCCGCCAGGGCACGGAGATCGCGTGCTGCCGGTACAGCTCGCGGATGCCGCCGACGACCTCGTCCTCGATCGGCTCGCCGTCGCCGTAGTGGGCGTTGCGGGGCAGCCCCTCCGGGCCGTACTCGCGCAGCAGCGCGGCGGCGACCTCGGGCGGCATGTTCGACACGTGGAACAGGTGGGCGTGGTTGAACCACACCGTCTCGCCGGTACGCGGGTGGACGGCCGTCGCCTGCCGCCGGGCCACGGTCCGCAGCCCGTCGTCGCCCAGCCAGGTGAACTCCGTCGCCGACGCGGCGCAGTACGCCTCCACCTCCGCCCGGTCCGTGGTCTGGAACGCCTCCTGCCAGGGCAGGTCCAGGTGCGGGCCGTAGTTGCGCACGTAGCGGACGCCGTCGCGGGCGAACCGCTCCCGTACCTCCGCCGGGATCAACGGGGTGATCACCCGCTCGGCGGCCAGCGGGGTCGCACCGCCGTCGCCGGTGGCCGGCTGCGCGCAGTGGAAGTAGAGGTGCGTCGGCCAGTTGTGCGAGTACGACATCTCGTGGTGCAGCGGGATCCACTGGGCGGCGTTGAACTCGGTGGAGGTGAACACCTTGTCGGCCACCTCGTGCCGGGGCGCGGCCCGCTCCAGGTAGCCGAGCAGGTCCGGGCCGACCGCGCGGGCCGCCCGGCCGAAGTCGTCGGCGCTGCGCACGTCGAAGCCGCGGAAGAAGACCGCGGCGTGCCGGTCCAGGTCGGCCAGCAGCTCGGCCCGCCGCCCGGCGAGCCAGCCGGCCAGGTCGAGGTCCGGCACGGCGGCCTCGACAAGCAGCACGAAGTCGTCCGGGCCGAGGGTGCGGCGGGTCACCGGCGCGGTGACCGTGCCACCGGCGGCGCGGCGGCGGGGTCCGGGGGCGCTCATGCGGCACCACCGGACAGCTCCGGGGCGGCGACCAGGTCGGACATCGCGGTGAGGATCCGCCGGGGCGGGGTGAACGGCTCCCGGGCGTGCGCGGCGAGCATGTTCTCCACCAGCAGCACGTCGCCCTCGTGCCAGTCGAACGAGCGGGTCTCCGCGGCGTACGCGGCGCGCAGCTCGGCAAGCACGTCGTCTCCGATGGGCGTGCCGTCGCCGTACGCGGTCTGGTAGGGCAGGTCCTCCTCGGCCAGCGCCGCCCGCAGCCCGGCGCTCACGTCCGCCGGCAGCGAGGTGACGTGGAAGAACAACGCGTGGTTGAACCAGGTGCGTTCCCCGGTGACCGGGTGCCGCCGCACCGCCGGGCGCACCTGCCGGGTGCGCAACTGCGTATCGCTCACCCACTCCACGTCGATCAGCGCCCGCGCGCAGTACGCCTCGACCTCGGCGCGGGAGTCGGTCTGGAACGCGGTCTGCCAGGACAGGCTGATGCCGGGCAGGTAGTTGCGCCGGTAGAGCACGCCCCGCCGCTCGAACCCGTCGACCGTCTCCGGGCGCAGCCGGGCCAGCACCCGGCGGCTGTCCGCCAGCGGCGTACGCCCACCGGCGGCCGGCGCGACCTCGCAGTGGAACACGATGCGCAGCGGCCAGGTGACCGTGTAGGACTGCTCGTTGTGCAACACGATCGGCTGGTCGGCGGGGTGCTCGGTGGAGGTGTAGACGCCCTCGGTGACCCGGCTGCGCGGCGAGGACCGTTCGCCGTAGGCCAGCACGTCACCGGAGAGCGCGCCCATCACGGTACGGAAGTCGTCCGCGCCGGCCACCGCGAAGCCGCGGAACAGCACCGCACCGGCGCGCCGGGCCAGCTCGTCCACCTCGTCGCGGTGCCCGGCCAGCCAGCCGGCCAGGTCCACGTCGGGCACGGTGGCCCGCACCAGCGCCGGCAGCGGGCCGCCGGGCCAGTCCGGTCGTACGTCCACCAGGTTCCGTTCCCGGCCGCGGCGGGGGACGGGCCGCGCGACCCGGATCTGATCGGTCATCTCTCACTCCCAGCGGTGTCGGCGCAGTCGGCCAGACTGCGCCGGGGGTCCTCGGCGGCGGTACGCAGCAGCGCGGTGAGGCGGCGGTGCCACGCCGCCACCGTGTCGTGGTCGAACAGGTCGGTGCGGTAGGTCCAGAGCGCCTCCAGCCCGGCCCGGCGGTCGTCCAGCCAGAGCGTCAGGTCGAGGCGGGCCGCGTCCGGGGTCAGCTCGACGCCGGTGAACTCGCCGCCGGCGACGCTGCGGTGCCGGGCCGGCGGGGCGTTCTGCACCCCGAACGCGACCTGCACCAGCGGGTTGCGGTCCGGGCGGCGGTCCGGGCGCAGCCGCTCGACAAGCCTGTCGAACGGGACGTCCTGGCGGGCGGCGGCGAACAGGGTGGCCCGTCGCGCCTCGGCGAGCAGGTCGGCGAAACTGCGGTCCGGGGCCGGGCGCAGGCGCAGCGGCAGCGTGTTGACGTGGCAGCCGATGCCGCGTTCGGCGGCCACGCTGGTGCGCCCGGCGAACGCGACGCCGACCAGCAGGTCGTCCCGGCCGGTTTCCGCGCCGAGCAGCGCGGCGAACGCGGCCAGCCCGACCATGTGCAGGCTGGCGCGGCGTGTCCGAGCCAGCTCCCGCACCGCCGCCGCGGTCCTCGCGTCGACAGTGGTCCGCAGCGCGGCGCCCCGCCGGGCCGGGTTGTTAACAGAAGGCCCCTGCTCTACCGCAGGCGTTAACAGGGGGCCCTTCCTTACCTCCAGGAGGGTGGGGGCGTCGCGCAGCTCGTCCAGCAGCTCGTCGGTGGCGCGGCGGCCGGCCGGGCCGGCGAGCCAGGCGTGCTGCGCGGCGGCGAGGACGGCCGGCCCGGGCACCGGCTCGGCCGGCGCGTCCGGGTCGTCGTAGGACTCCGCCAGGTCGCGCACCAGCACCCCGAACGACCAGTCGTCGGCGACCGCGTGGTGCACGACAAGCAGCAGCGCCTCCGCCCGGCCCGCGTGGTCGGGCAGCAGGTACGCGCGCAGCAGCGGCCCCACGGCCAGGTCCATCGGGACGCCGGTGGCCTCGGCGGCCAGCCGGTCCAGCCGGGCGTCCAGCCGGACGCCCGGGTCGGCCGGCGCGACGACGAGGTCCGGGCGGGCGTCCGGGCGGACCACCTGCGCGGGCCCGTCCGGCCCGGCGGGGAAGACGGTGCGCAGCGCGGGATGCCTGTCGACCACCCGGTGCAGCGCCCGGGTCAGGCGGGCGGTCTCCAGCGGCGCGGCGAAGCGGACCGCGAACGCCAGCAGGTAGGAGGTGTCGGCGGGGTCGAGCCGGTGCAGGAACCAGAACCGCCGCTGCGCCGCGGACAGCGCCGCCGGCCCGTCCCCGGCCGGGGATCCGGCCGCTGCCGATCCCGGCGCGGTCGTCGCCGCCGGCGGCTCGGGGTCGCGCCGGTCCGCCGGCTCGTCCCCGGCCGGGGCGAGCGCGTCGAGGTGGGCGGCGAGCGCGGCGACCGTCGGGTGGGCGAACAGGTCACCGGGATCGACCCGGCGGCCGGTCACGTCGGCCAGTCGGGTGGCGCACCGGACGGCCAGCAGCGAGTCGCCGCCGAGCGCGAGGAAGTCGTCGTCCGGGCCGCCGGCCGCGACCCCGAGCAGGTCCCGCCAGACCGCCGCCACCAGGGCGGCGGTGCCGTCGAACGCGCCGGGGGAGGCGGTGGAGCCGAGGTCCGGCGCGGGCAGGGCGGCGCGGTCCACCTTGCCGTTGGGCAGCGTGGGCAGGCGGTCCAGCCAGACCACGGCGGCCGGCACCAGCGGCGCCGGGAGCGCCTCGGCCAGCCGGGCCCGGACGTCGTCGCGACGCTCGCCGACCAGGTAGCCGACCAGCAGGGGGTCGCCGCTCGGACCGGGCCGGACGGCGGCGGTCGCCTCGCGTACGCCGGGCAGGGCGGCGAGCCGGGCGGCCACCTCGCCCAGCTCGATCCGGTAGCCGCGCAGCTTCACCTGGTCGTCGAGCCGGCCCAGGTAGGCCAGTTGCCCGTCCGGGCGCAGCCGGACCCGGTCACCGGTGCGGTACATCCGCTCGCCGGGGCGGAACGGGTCCGGCCGGAACCGGGCCTCGGTCTCCGCCGGCCGGTCCAGGTAGCCGCGGGCCAGCCCGGCGCCGGCCAGGTACAGCTCGCCCGCCTCGCCCGGCGGCACCGGCCGGCCGTCCGGGTCGAGCACGTACGCCCGGGTGCCCGGCAGCGGCCGGCCGATCGGCGGGTCACCGCCGTCCGGCGGCACCTCGGCCCAGGTCGAGTACGTGGTGTCCTCGGACGGCCCGTACAGGTTGCACAGCCGGCGCACCTGCGGACGGGCCCACACCCGGGCGGCCAGCGCGGCGGTCAGCGGCTCACCGGCCAGGCAGACCGTGCGGACGGTCGGCGGCAGCGCCCCGGCGGTGAGCAGCTCACCCATCGCGGCCGGCACGGTGTTGACGAGCGTGACCGGCAGCCGGTGCGCGCCGGGCGCGGCGAGCGCCAGCACGTCGTCAACGAGCAGCACCCGGCCGCCCCAGGCCAGCGGCCCGAAGATCTCGAAGACGGACAGGTCGAAGCAGACCGAGGTGGCCGCGAGCATCCCGCCCAGCTCGGTGTCGTCGAACGTCTGCCGGACCCAGTGCAGCAGCACCGCCGCCGAGCGGTGCTCGATCGCCACGCCCTTGGGGCGGCCGGTGGAACCGGAGGTGTAGATGACGTACGCCAGGTCGTCCGGGGTCACCGGGACCGCCGGATCGGTGCCGTCGCCGGTCGGGTCGAGCCGGTCGGTGAGCACGGTCGGGCCCGGGAACCGGCCGGCCAGGTCGGCGGTGGTCAGCACCAGCCGCGCCCCGGAGTCGGCGGTCATGAACGCCACCCGGGCCGCCGGGTACGCCGGGTCCAGCGGCACGTACGCGGCACCGGCCCGGAGCACGGCGAGCAGCGCGACCACCAGTTCCGGCGTACGCGGCAGGCAGACGCCGACCCGGTCGCCGCGCCCGACGCCGCGCGCCAGCAGCACCCGGGCCAGCCGGTTCGCCGCCCGGTCGAGGTCCCGGTAGGACAGCGCGGTGTCGCCGTGCCGGACCGCCTCCGCGTCCGGCGTGCGGGCGGCCTGCGCGACGACCATCAGGTGCAGGCAGTCCACGGTGGCCGGGCCGGTCCCGGCGCGGCGGGCGGCGGCCCGGCGGGTCGGGCCGGCCGGCCGGGCGGGCCCGCTCACCGGGAGCCCCCGCCGGTCACGGCGGCGAGGCGGCGGTCCGCCTCCTCCTGGATGCGGTCCTTGTCGGCGAGCACGATCCGGCCCGGGTCGTTGTCCGGCAGCTCGTCCTCCAGCCGCCGGATCCGCCGGTACGCGATGCCGCCGGCGGCCAGCGCCAGCGCGCAGAGCCCGGCCAGGATCGCGGCCAGCGCCATGCCCCGCCCCGGCCCGGTGCCGACCAGCCCGGCGAGCGGACCGCCGGGGCGGGCCAGCGGGGCGAGCACGTGCTCGGCGAGCGGGCCGGCGCTGAGGAAGCCGGCCGGCACCATCAGCCAGGACAGCATCTGCGCCATGGCGAGCACCCGGCCCTGGAGTTCCAGGCCCACCTTGGCCTGCACGATGGCCAGCCAGTGCGTGTTCACCAGCGCGGTGGCCAGGCCCATGCCGAACAGGCCGAGCGCCGGGAACAGCGGGTCCGGCCGGAGCCCGACGGTGAGCAGTGAGACGCCGAGCAGCACGACGCTGGCCAGGATGCCCGTGGTGCGCCGGGCGGTGCCGCCCCAGACGCCCATCAGCACCGACCCGACGACCATGCCGACGCCGCTGGCGGCCAGCACCCGGCCGAGCACCGCCGGGTCGCCGAAGGAGAGCGTCAGCGGGGTGACCAGCACCTCGACCATGGCGAAGAAGTAGTTCAGCGACGCGACGAGGACGACCAGGGCGACCAGCCCGTGCCGCCGGACGATGAACCGCCAGCCGCCGAGCACCTCGCGCCGGAACGGCTCCTCCCGGCGCACGAAGAGCGTGTCCGGGAAGCGCACCGACAGCGTCACGGTGACCGCCACCACGAACGTGACCAGGTCGATCACCACGATTCCGCGCAGCCCGACCGCGAGCACCAGCGCGCCGCCGACAAGCGGGGCCAGCACGGTGCTGGTGGCGGTGCCGAGCGAGACGATGCCGTTGGCCCGCCCGTAGTAGCGCTTCGGCACGAGCTGGGTGACCGCCGCCTGGTAGGCGGGTTGCTGGAACGCGGTGGCCACGGCCGTGACGGTGATCGCGGTGAGGATGTGCCAGAGGTGGAGCTGGCCGAGCCAGAGCAGCAGCGCCAGGCTGACCGTGCCGGTGGCGGCCAGGCAGTCGGCGAGCACCATGATTCTTCGTCGGTCCCACCGGTCGGCCAGCGCGCCGGCGATCGGCGAGAGCACCACGGCCGGCAGCAGCGCGAGCACGGTGGCGGTGGCGAACAGCGACACCGAGCCGGTCCGCTGGTAGACCCACAGGC
The DNA here is from genome assembly GCF_044455315.1 of Micromonospora sp. NPDC051300. Taxonomy (NCBI): domain Bacteria; kingdom Bacillati; phylum Actinomycetota; class Actinomycetes; order Micromonosporales; family Micromonosporaceae; genus Micromonospora; species Micromonospora sp. NPDC051300. The sequence goes on from NZ_JBITEP010000020.1 coordinate 53,639, forward strand.
CCATGCCGAACGCGGTCAGCCCGCTGCCGATCAGCGACACGAGTTGGCCGATCGCGACCAGATAGAACACCGCCAGGCTGGGCGCCACCGTCCGCCGGGGCGCGACGTCCGCCGGGGACGCCGCCGCCGGAGCGGTCCGGGCCGTCCCGTCCGGCTGCGCCGACGCGGGTACGGCGGCGCGCCGGTCCGCCTCCGCCGGCTCCGGTGCGGCGGTGGAACCGTCCGGCTCGGCAGGCGCGGCGGCGCAGTGCGCCAGGATGATCGCGGCCAGCTCGGCCGGCTGGTGCTTGGCGAAGTAGTGCCCGGCGCCGTCGATCACCTCCAGCGACACCCGGTCGGCGAAGAACTCCCACTCCAGGTAGCGCTCCTGGTAGAGCTCGGTGGCCCGGTCACCGCCGCCGACCACGCAGACCAGCGGCGCGGACAGCTTCGCCGGCAGGCCGGCGGCGTAGACGTCGGTGTAGTAGTCCTCGCCCCGGGCCGAGTCGGCCAGGACGACCCGCATCACGAAGTCCTTCTCGGCCGCGTCGAAGACCTCGGTGAAGAAGCCCATCGCGCGAAGCGACTCCAGTGTGCGCCGCTTCGACGCCCAGCGCTCCACCGGGAACCAGCGGCGCAGCCAGCCGAACACCCGGCCGGGCAGCCGGGGCGCGGGGAAGTGCGCGCCGATCACCACGCCTGTCACCTCGACGCCGGCCGCCTCCAACCGGCGGGCCAGCTCCACCGCCTCGGCGCCGCCCACGCAGTGCCCGTACACCGCGACCGGGCCGGTGATCTGCCCGACCACCTCGGCCACGCAGCGGTCCACCAGCTCGTCCAGGTCGAGCATCGGCTCGTCCGGACGGTTCAGGTCGTGCCCGGGGCGTTCCAGGGCGTAGAGCGACACCCCGGCCGGCAGGGCGTCCGCGAGCGGCTGGAAGGTGATCGCGGAGCCGCCGCCGAACGGTACGCAGAGCAGCGTCAGCGTGGTCGTGGTGCCCGGCCGGGCCGGGGTCAGCTCGTGCAGCAGCTTCCCGGCCGAGCCGCCGGTGGCGTCCAGGTGCTCGGTCAGCGCCCGGATGGTCGGGTGGCGGAACAGGTCGAGCACGCTGATCGCCGGGTCGCTGCCGGCCAGCGCCTTGATCGCCCGGAACGAGTCGCCGCCCAGGTCGAAGAAGTCGTCGTCGATGCCGACCCGGTCGTACCCGAGCACCTCCGCCCAGCGGCGGGCCAGCGCCGCCCGCAGCGGGGTGTCCGGCTCGCCCGCGCCGGCGGCGGCCCGGTCCCGGCGGGGCGCGGGCAGGGCGGCCCGGTCGACCTTGCCGTTGGCGTTGAGCGGCATCCGGTTCAGCGGCACGAACGCCGACGGCACCATGTAGTCCGGCAGCCAGGTGCGCACGAACGCCCGCCACGGTGCCGGGTCGGCGGCGAAGTCGGCGGTCACCTCGCTCCCGGTGTCGGGCTCGGGGCCGCCGGCCAGCGTCAGGTAGGCCACCACGGCCTTCTCGCCGGCGTCCTCGCGGACCACCACGGCGGCGTCGCGGACCGCGTCGTGCCGGCGCAGCACCGCCTCGATCTCGCCCAGCTCGATCCGGAACCCGCGCACCTTCACCTGCGAGTCGCCCCGCCCGAGGAACTCGATCCGGCCGTCCGCCAGCCGGCGGCCGAGGTCGCCGGTGCGGTAGAGCCGGCCGTCGCCGTCCGGGTCGGGCACGAAGCGCGCGGCGGTCAGCGCCGGGTCGTCGTGGTAGTCGCGGGCCAGCCCCGGCCCGCCCAGGTGGATCTCGCCGGGCACGCCCACCGGGACCGGGTGCGACGCCGCGTCGAGCAGGTGCACCCGCATGTTGCCGATCGGCCTGCCGATCGTGGGCCGGGGCTCGTCCGGGGTGATCCGGTCCATGGTGGCCCAGACCGCGGCCTCGGTCGGGCCGTAGAGGTTCCACAGCGCGTCCACCCGGCCGGCCAGTTGCCGAGCCAGCGGCGCGGGCACCGCCTCGCCGCCGCACACCGCGGTGAGCCCCGGCGTGCCGGTCCACCCCGACTCGATCAGCAGCCGCCAGGTGGTCGGCGTGCCCTGGGCCAGCGTGACCCGTTCGGCGGCGAGCAGCGCGGCCAGCCGGGACGCGTCGTAGGCGACGTCCCGGTCCACCAGCAGCATCCGGGCGCCGACCACCAGCGGCAGGAACAGCTCCGGCACGGACATGTCGAAGGCGAAGCTGGCCATCGCCAGCATGGTGCCGTCGCGGGTCAGGCCGGGCCGCTCGCGCATCGCGGCGAGCGTGTTGACCACCGCGCTGTGGGTGACCCGCACGCCCTTGGGGCGGCCGGTCGAGCCGGAGGTGTAGATCAGGTAGGCCAGGTGGTCCGGTCCGGCCGTCGGCGGGGGCGCGGTGTCCGGCTCCCCGGCCGCGTCCGGCGTCACCACCGTGCCGGCGAACCCGAACCGGTCGGCCAGGCCCGGCTCGGTGACCAGCACCGGGGCGCCGCTGTGCGCCAGCACGTAGCGCTGCCGCTCCACCGGGTACTCCGGGTCCACCGGCACGTACGCGCCGCCGGCCTTGAGCACGCCGAGCAGCGCGACCGGCAGGTCGGCGGAGCGGGGTAGGCAGACCGCGACCGGCACGTCCGGCCCGACGCCGGCGCGGCGCAGCCGGTGCGCGAGCCGGTTGGCCCGGGCGTCGAGCGTGGCGTAGTCGAGCGTGGTCGGACCGAACGTCACGGCCGGCCGCTCGGGACCGGTCGCCACCTGGTGCGCGACGAGGTCGACGAGCGTCGGCACCCGGCCGGGCGGGGTGTCCCAGCCGGCCGGCGCGGCGGTGTCGTTCCAGTCGGCGAACCGGGCGCGCTCGGCGGCGGTGAGCAGCGGCAGCTCCGCCAGCCGGGAGCCGGGGTCGGCGAGCGCGGCGGCGAGCAGCGTCTCCAGGTGACCGACCATCCGCTCGGCGGTCGACGCGTCGAACAGCGCGGTGTTGTACTCCAGCCGGAACCGCAGCCCCTCGGCCACCTCGTACGCGTAGAGCGCCAGGTCCTGCTGGGCGATGCCCGGCTCCACCGCGAACGGGGTCATCCGCACCCCGGCCGCGTCGGTGTCCCGCTGCTCGGGCACGTTGAGCAGGTTGAACATCACCTGGAACAGCGGGTTGCGGCTCAGGTCGCGGGGCGCGTCGACCAGGTCCACCAGCCGCTCGAACGGCACCTCCTGGTGCTCGTACGCGTCAAGCGCGGTGCGCCGGACCCGCCCGAGCAGCTCGGCGAACGTCCAGTCGCCGTCCAGCACGGTCCGCATCGGCAGCATGTTGACGAAGAAGCCGACCATCGGCTCCAGCTCGGCGCGGACCCGGCCGGCGACCGGGGTGCCGACGCAGACGTCGCGCTGCCCGGTCCAGCGCCAGAGCAGCGTCTGCCACGCGGCCAGCAGCGTCATCGCCAGCGTGACGCCGTGCTCGTGGCTGAACCGGCGTACCGCGTCGGCGGCCGGCCGGGGCAGGAGCAGCGTGCGGACCGCGCCGTCGAACGTCTGCACCGGGGGGCGCGGCCGGTCGGTGGGCAGTTCCAGCGCGGCCGGCACCCCGGCGAGCTGACCACGCCAGTACGCCAGGTCCGGCCTGTCCTTCTCGGCCAGTCGGCCGCGCTGCCAGCGCGCGTAGTCGCCGTACTGGACGGCCAGCTCGGGCAGCGGGTCGGCGGCGCCCTGCCGCGCGGCGGCGTAGAGCGTGGCCACCTCGCGGGCCACCACGCCCAGCGACCAACCGTCGGAGACGGCGTGGTGCATGGTCAGCGACAGCACGTGCCGGTCATCGGCGACGCGCAGCAGCACGGCCCGGAACAGCGGCCCGGCGGCCAGGTCGAACGGGCGTCGCACGTCGGCCGCGAGCGCGGCGTGCACCCAGCCGGGCACCGCCTCGGCCACCGCCGGCTCGACGATGCTCGCCGGCCCGGCGGGGTCCGGGCCCGCCGGGGCGGTCAGCACCGGCAGCTCCACCGGCCCGGCCGGCAGCACCCGCTGCACGGGGTCGCCGTCCGGGCCGAGCGGGAACACGGTGCGCAGCGCCTCGTGCCGGCGTACCAGCCCGGCCAGCGCGGTGCGCAGCGCCGCCACGTCGAGCGCGCCGTCGAGCAGCAGCGTGGTGCCGACGGTGTACGCGTTCTGCGCGTACGCCTGGTCGAGGAACCACAGCCGGTGCTGGCCGGAGGAGAGCGGCGCCGGGCCGGCGTCCGGCGCGGCGCGGGGGATGCGCTCCCCGGCCGGCGGCCCGTCCAGGTCGACCGCCGCGCCGCCGGTCGGTTCCGTTCTCGGCGTGCCGGCGCCGGGCGTGTCCGCCTCGGGGCCGGCGGCCGCCGGGGCGGACGGGCCGGCGGCCGGCGGTGCCGCGCGGTCGGCGTCGGGCAGCGCCGCCGCCAGGGCCGCGACGGTGGGCCGGGCGAAGACGGTCTCCAGCGGCACCGCGACGCCGAGGCGGGCGCGCAGCCGCACCACCACCTGGGTGGCGAGCAGCGAGTGCCCGCCCAGCTCGAAGAAGTCGTCGAGCGCGCCGATCGGCCGGATGCCGAGCAGGTCGGCCCAGACCTCGGCCACCGACTCCTGCGCCGGACCCGCCGGCGGCACGTACGCGGTGCTCAGCGCCGGCCGGTTGCCGGCGGGCTCCGGCGCGGCGCTCGCGTCCTCGGACGGCCCCGCCACCAGCGCGCCCGCCGGGACCGCGACCCGCACGAGCCCGGATCCCGACCCGACGGCGGCCGGTCGGGGCGCGGGCGCGACCCAGTACCGCTGCCGTTCGAACGGGTAGCCCGGCAGCGGGACCCGGCGGTCGCCGTCACCGTGGAACCGGTCCACGTCGACCGGGACGCCGGCCAGCCAGAGCCGGCCCACCGCGTCGAGCAGCGTCACCAGGTCGTCGGCATCGGCGCGGGGATGCCGCATCGCCGCCACCGCGTGGGCCGGCCGCACCCCGGCGAGTCGGGCCAGGCCGCCGAGCGCGTGCCCGGGACCCAGTTCCAGTACGGCCGCCTCCTGCTCGGCGCAGAGCGCGGCCGACTCGGCGAAGCGGACCGGCTCCCGCAGGTGCCGCACCCAGTAGGCCGGGTCGGTGACCAGGCCCGGGGTGACCGGCCCGCCGGTCAGGTTGCTCAGGTAGGGGCGCTCGGGTTCGGTGAACTCAACGGTGGCGGCGTGCGCGGCGAACTCGTCCAGGATCTCGTCGAGCAGCGCGGAGTGGTAGCCGCGGGCCACCCGCAGCGGGCGGCAGTCGACGCCGTCGGCGGCCAGCCGCTCCCGCAGCCGGTCCACCGCCGCCGGTTCGCCGGAGACCACGCCCAGCTCGGGCGCGTTCACCGCGGCCAGCGACAGCCCGTCGCCGAGCAGCCCGGTCACCGCCGCCTCGGGCAGCCCCACCGCGAGCATCGCGCCGGCCGGCGTCCGTTCCGCCAGCTCGCCGCGCACCCGCACCAGGCGCAGCGCGTCGGCGAGGGAGAAGACGCCGGCCAGGCACGCGGCCACGTACTCGCCGAGGCTGTGGCCGACCATCAGGTCCGGCGTCACGCCCCGGGCCAGCAGCGTCCGGGCCAACGCGTACCCGGTGACGAAGAGGGCGGGCTGCACCAGCGCGGGACGGTCCAGCAACCGCTCCGCCGCCGCGTGCCCGTCCGGCGCCGGGTCGAGCACGGCGAGTAGATCCCGCCCCAGGTCGGGGCCGAGCAGGCCGGCGCACTCGTCCACCACGGCCCGGTAGGTCGGCTCGGACCGGTGGAGGCCGGCACCCATCGCCACGTGCTGCGCGCCGTGCCCGGGGAAGGCGAACACCAGCGTCCGCCGGCCGCCCGGGTGCGCCCCGGTGAGCCGGCGCGCCGGGTCGTCCAGCGCGGACACCGCGTCGGCCGGGTCCGCCGCCACCACGTACCGCCGGTGGGTCATCGGCCGGCGGCGGCCCAACGCCGCCGCGACGTCCGCGAGCGCCACCTCCGGGTGGGCGGCGAGGTGGTCGCGGAGCTGCCCGGTGGCGCGCTCCAGCGCGGCCGGGGTACGCGCCGACACCACCAGCAGCCGGGGCCCGGGCGCGGCCGGCGCCGGCGCGGTGGCCGGTGCGGCGGGTGGCTCCTCCAGCACCACGTGCGCGTTCGTGCCGCCCATGCCGAACGAGCTGACCCCGGCCCGGCGCGGGCCGTCGGCAGGCCACGGCCCGGCGGCGGGGTCGAGCCGGAACGGGCCGGTCGTGACGTCGATCGCCGGGTGCGGCCGGTCCACGTTGATGGTCGGCGGCAGCGTCCGCGTCCACAGCGCCATCACGGTCTTGATCAGGCCCGCCACGCCGGCCGCCGCGTCGGTGTGGCCGATGTTGGCCTTGACCGAGCCGAGCCGGCAGAAGCCCCGCGCGTCGGTGTCGCGCCGGAACACCTCGGTCAGCGCGGCCACCTCGATCGGGTCGCCGAGGCTGGTGCCGGTGCCGTGCGCCTCCAGGTAGCCCACCGAGCGCGGGCTCACCCCGGCGGTGGCCAGCGCCCGGCTGATCACCTCGACCTGCCCGGCGACGCCCGGCGCGGTGTAGCCGGTGCGGCGCGCCCCGTCGTTGTTGACCGCCGAGCCGCGGATCACCGCGTAGACGGTGTCGCCGTCGGCGAGCGCGTCGGCGAGCCGCTTGAGCACGACCACGCCGACGCCGCTGGACTCGATGCTGCCGCGCGCGTCGGCGCTGAACGGCCGGCAGTGCCCGTCGGGGGAGTAGATGCCGCCGTCGTGCCAGAGGTAGCCGCGCCGCTGGGCGGGGAAGACGCTGACCCCGCCGGCCAGCACCACGTCGGACTCGCCGCTGAGCAGGCTCTGCCGGCCCAGGTGCACGGCCACCAGGGAGGTGGAGCAGGCGGTGGACACGGTGACCGCGGGACCGGTCAGGTCGAGCTGGTAGGCGACGCGGCTGAGCAGGAAGTCCTTGTCGTTGCCGAGCGAGATCTGGTGCTCGCTGAGCCCGGCGGTCAGCTCCGGGTGGCCGCTGAGGTGGTCGAGCAGGTAGGAGCTGCGGCCCGAGCCGGCGAACAGGCCGACCCGGCCGGCGTGCCGCGACGGGTCGTGCCCGGCGTGCTCCAGCGCGTGCCAGGCGCACTCCAGCAGCAGCCGGTGCTGCGGGTCCAGCGTCTGCGCCTCGCGCGGGGTGACGCCGAAGAAGGCCGCGTCGAACTCGTCGATGCCGGGCAGCACCGTGCCGGCGCGCACGTACGCCGGGTCGTCGATCCGGGCCGGGTCCGCGCCGTCGGCGAGCATCTCCTCGACGGTGAACTCGCCCACCGACTCCACCCCGTCGCGGATGTTCGCCCAGAACTCGTCCACCGTGCGGGCGCCGGGGAAGCGGCAGGCCATGCCGACCACGGCGACCGCACCGTCGGCCGGGCCGGCGGTCGCGGCCGGGCGCGCGACGGGCGGCGCCGCCGGCTCCGCGCCGCTCGTCGTGACACCGACCAGGTACGCCGCCAGCGACTCGGGCGTCGGGTGGCGGAACAGGTCGGTGGCGGTCAGCACGTCACCGAGCCGGGCGCGCAGCTTGTCGAGCACGGCGAGCAGCCGCATCGAGTGCCCGCCCAGGTCGAAGAAGCTGTCCCGGGGACCGACCTGGTCGACGCCGAGCACCTCCCGCCAGACCTGCGCGACAAGCCGCTCCAGGCGGATCCGGTCGGCGTCCCAGCGGGCCGGCGCGGCGGCGCCGGTCGATGCCGACCCGGCGGCCCCGGGTCCGGTCTGGCCGGTCGTCGCGGGCCCGGCCGGGCCGGCGGCGGCGGTTCCGGCCGGCCCTGTCCCGGCGGCCCCGGCCCACCGGGTCGTCCCGGCGCCGACCGGGCCGGTGGCGTGACCGGCGGCGTCGGGCGCGGGGAGCGCGTCCGGGTCGACCTTGCCGTTGCCGGTCAGCGGCAGCGCGTCGAGCCGCACGAACGCGGCCGGCACCAGCCAGGACGGCAGCTCGGCGGCGAGCGCGGCGGCCAGCCCGGCCGGGTCCGCCCCGTCGCCGGCCAGGTAGGCCACCAGGCGCGGGTCGGCCGGGTCGTCGCCTCGCAACTGGACGGTGACGTCGGCCCGCGGCCGGTGCCGCCGGATCGCCGCCTCGATCTCGCCGCACTCGATCCGGTAGCCGCGCACCTTGACCTGCCGGTCGGTGCGGCCCAGGTAGTCCAGCACCCCGTCCGGCCGGCGGCGCGCCAGGTCGCCGGTGCGGTAGAGGCGCGCGCCGGGCGCGCCGGAGAACGGGTCGGGCAGGAACCGCTCGGCGGTGCGGTCCGGCTGCCCCAGGTAGCCGCGTGCCACCCCGGCGCCGCCGACGTACAGCTCGCCGAACACGCCCACCGGCACCGGGTTGCCCCACCTGTCGAGCAGGTGGAGCGCGGTGTTGGCGATCGGCCGCCCGATCGGCACCGAACCGCCGTCGGGGGTGTCCGGCTCCACCTCGTACGCGGCGCAGCCGACCACGGTCTCGGTCGGGCCGTACTCGTTGACCAGCGCGGTCTCCGGCGCGTGCGTCCGCCACGGCGCGACCTGGTCGGCGCGCAGGTTCTCGCCGCCGATGACGAAGCATCGCGTGCGCCCTGCCAGCTCCTCCGGGCGGAGCTGGTGGGTGACCAGCTCCAACTGGGCCGGGGTGATCTTGACCAGGCCGAACGGGGTGGCGGTGTCGCGCAACGCCTCGCCCAGCGCGGCCGGGCCGAGGTGCTCGCCGATCATCCGCACCGTGGCCCCGGCGGCCAGCGGCACCAGCAGGCTGGTCACGGTCAGGTCGAACCCGACCGACGAGTGCAGCGGCACCACGTCCCCGACTCGCAACCGGTACGCCTGGGTGGCCCAGCGCACGTAGTTGGCGACCCCCCGATGGGTGACCATGACGCCCTTCGGGCGGCCGGTCGAGCCGGAGGTGTGGATGACGTACGCCAGGTCGTCCCCGGAGGGTGCCGGCCGGCGGCGTGGCCGGCGTCGCGGCCCGCCGCGTGCCGGCTCTGCCACCGTCACCGAGGCGTCCGGGCCCGGCACCGGCACCGCCGCGTCGCCGGGCACCAGGTGCGCCAGCTCGGCGCAGGTCAGCACGGTCCGGGCGGCGGTGTCGTCGATCAGGTGCCGCAGCCGGGCCGGCGGGTTCGCCGGGTCCATCGGCACGTACGCCGCGCCGGCCCGCAGCACCGCCAGCACCGCCACGGTGAAGTCGACGGTGCGGGGCAGCAGCACCCCGACCAGGCCGCCGACGCCGACGCCCCGGGCGCGCAGCGTCCCGGCCAGCGTCTCGGCCCGGGCGTGCAGCTCGGCGTAGGTCAGCGCGGCCACGTCGTCGGTCACCGCCACCGCGTCCGGGGTACGCCGGGCCTGCTCCTCGATCAGCGTGTGGACCAGCTCGTCCGGCTCGGCCGGCGTGGCGGTGCGGTTCAGCTCGCCGACCACCAGCCGGTGCTCGGCGGCGGTGAGCATCGCGGCCGAGCCGACCGGGGCGTCCGGTTCGGCGAGCAGCGACCCCAGCAGCGTCTGGTAGTGCCCGGCGAGCCGGACCACGGTGTCCGCGTCGAACAGCTCGGTGCGGTACTCCAGCACGGTCCGCAGCCCCCGGTCGTCCTCCCGGACGGCGACCGTGAGGTCGAACTTGGCGGTGTCGAGCGGCACCTCGACGGTGCTCACCTCGAGGCCGTCCAGGTCGGGCGGGGCGGCCTCCCGGCCGTACACGAACATCACCTGGAAGAGCGGGCTGAAGCCGGCCCGGCGCGCCGGGCGCAGCGTCTCCAGCACCGTCGAGAAGGGAAGCTCCTCCCGGCCGAGGGCGTCGAGCACCGCGCCGCGCACCCGGTCCAGCAGGGTGGCGAAGGACGGGTCGTCGTCCAGCCGGGCCCGGATCGCGACGGTGTTCAGCAGCAGGCCGACGAGCTGCCGGCTCTCCGGACCGCGTCGCCCGGCCACCGGCGTGCCCACCACCACGTCACCCTCGCCGGTCCATCGCGCTAGCAGCACGTGCAGCACCGCCAGCAGCACCATGTACGGCGACGCGCCGGCCCGCCGGCAGAACGCGGCAAGCGCCTCGGCCGGCACCTCCAGCGGCACCGCGAGCGTGGCGCCCGCGCCGGACGGCACCGCCGGACGCGGGCCCCGGGTGGGCAGGTCGAGCGCCGTGGGGGCGCCCGCGAGCTGGTCCCGCCAGTAGTCGAGCTGGGCCGCCGCCTCCGCCCCGGCGAGCCAGGCCCGTTGCCGGAGCGCGTGGTCGCGGCAGTCGGTGACCACCGGGTCGAGCGTGACCGGCCGCCCGGCGCGGTGGGCCCGGTAGAGCTGTTCCCACTCCTCGTGCAGGATGCCCAGCGACCACTCGTCGATCGCGACGTGGTGGATCGTCAGCAGGAGCACGTGCTCCTCCGGGGCGCACCGCACCAGGTCGGCCCGGAACACCGGCCCGCGCGTCAGGTCGAGCGGGTCGCGGGCGGCGGCCCGCAGCCGGGCCCGCACCTCCCGGTCGCGCTGCCAGCTCGGCAGGCCGCTGAGGTCGTGCACCCGCAGCAGTCCCGGGCGCGGCTCGTGGACCACCTGGACCGGGTCGTCGCCGTCCGGTCCGGGCGCGAGCGTGGTACGCAGCGCGGCGTGCCGGGCCACCAGGTCGTCGAGCGTCGCGGACAGCGCCGGCACGTCGAGCGGGCCGTGCAGCCGGTAGGCCAGCGGCACCAGGTAGCCGGCCGAGCCCGGGTCGAGCCGGTCGAGCTGCCACATCTGGCGCTGGGCGGCGGTTGCCGGCGCGGAGCGGCCGGGGTCGGGCCGCGCCGGTGGGGCCGGTCGCCGGGTCCGCAGGACGTCGGTCATCGCCTCTGCCTTCGTCATGTCCCGGCCGCCGGGCGGGCGCCGTCCGGGCGCACGGTTGCGCCCGGACCGGCCGGGTGATGGAAAAGATCAGGATTCCTCGATGGGGAGCCTCGCCCATCATGTCACCGGCGATCTTCGTCCGCCGATCCCCGGATCGTGCCGGTGGTTGACGCGTTCGGTGCCCGAGGCAACACGTTCGGCCAATTACCCGGCACCGGTAAGAAATGCGATTGCGGCGGCTCGACGTCGCTACTCGGTCCGCTCCGGCGGTGATGTCGCTCGTTTCGGTCATCGGCGGCTTCGGTGGCTCGCAGCACTGTGGAGGGATATGCCCGGATGCGCGCAGCGGTGCCGGTGATGCCGGTGGGGTGGCAGATATGCGCTGCTCAGAGCCGTGTCGGACGTCATCGTTGACAGCGTGATCTTCGATGGATTACGGTCACGACCAATCCCGAGTTCGGCCCCGCCGGTCGTGCCGTGGACCGGCATCCGTCGTCGATTCGACAATTGCGCCGAGGTCGTGGCGTACGGGTCGGAAAATGTACTCCCCGGTGACCCGGCCGCGTCCTGTCGACATTTCACCCCGGGACCGTCGCCTAAACGACGGTTCAGGCTGGTCGGAATGGTGATCCGGCCCCGTCCCGGCTCGACCGCGCGACCGGGCACGACGGCGTGGGGTGCCGGCACGAGCGGTGCGGGGACGGCACCGCCGGCAGGGGAGAGCCACCCGATCGGTGGACCGGACCCGCCGGTGTGGCCGGAATTGATGTCGAGCGGTCGATAACCGGTGCGTCGGCGTATCGCGAGAAGACCTTGCCTCCCTACGGTGACGTCCGATACGCGGACGCGAGGAGTCGGGAGCCACCCGAGGGCGCCGTCCGGGCGGACAGGAGAGTTGTCTCGATGCGAGTTTGGAGTCGCGCGGTGGCGGTGCTCGCCGCGGGCGCGGTAGTGGTGGCCGGGGTGCCGGCGCTCGCCGCCACCGTCACGGTCGCGGATGCCGGCGCCGCCGGGCGCACGGGCGCGCGGACCACGGGTGGCAGCGCCGCGCTCGGCGCCGCCCGCACGGTCGCCACCAAGGCGCTGGTGACCCCCGGGGACACCCGGCTGATGCCGTCCACGCCCCGCGCGGACACGCCGCGGATCACCAACGGCGAGATCACCGACATCGAGGTGATCGGGAACCGCGTCTTCGTCGCCGGCACCTTCACGTCGATCGCGAACGTCGGCGGCACGGCGATCGCGCAGCGGTCGCTGGCGGCGTACAACCTGGACACCGGGAAGGTGGACACCGGCTTCAAGCCCACCATCGACGGCGCGGTGGCGGCCGTCGAGGCCTCGCCGGACGGGTCGTCGCTCTACATCGCGGGCTCGTTCAACACCATCAACGGCGTCACCAAGCGCAAGATCGCCCGGCTCAACCCGACCACCGGCGCGCCGGTCGCCGCGTTCACCGCGACCGCGAGCGCGCGGGCGACCGCGCTGGCCGTCAGCCCCACCGCGGTCTACGTCGGCGGCCAGTTCGCCACCGTCAACGGCGTCGCCCGCAGCGGCCTGGCCGCGCTCAACCCCACCACCGGCGCGGTCGACACCGCGTTCAACCTGCCGCTCACCGGCGGCATCGGCGTCGGCGGCATGCTCACCGTGCAGCAGCTCAAGCTCACCCACGACCGCAGCAAGCTGCTGGTGGTGCACACCGGGCGCCAGATCGCCGGCCAGGACCGCTACGGCGTCGCGCTGATCGGCACCGCCACCAGGTCGCTGCTGCCCTGGCGGACCCGGCTGTGGGAGGACAACCTCTCCTTCGTCGGCGGCATCCAGCGCGTCTTCGCCGGCGACATCGCGCCGGACGACTCCTACTTCGTGGTCACCAGCGGCTCCGGCGGCGACCGCCCGCCGATCAACGACACCGCCATCGCCTACCCGCTGACCGGAAACGACCACGTCGAACCGCTCTGGGTCTCCCGGCACTTCGACAGCATCTACTCGGTCGCGATCACCGCCACCGCCGTCTACGTCGGCGGCCACTTCAGCTGGCAGGAGTCGCCCACCTCGAACGTGCCCTGGCCCGGCCTGGACAACGTCGGCTACGGCACCGGCCAGGGCCTCAGCGGCTACGGCCTCGGCGACCAGGTGGTCCGCCGTGACCACCTCGGCGCGCTCGACCCGGTCACCGGCACCGCGCTGGAGTGGAACCCCGGCTCCAACTCGTACGAGGGGGAGAAGGCGATGCTGGCCACCTCGCGCGGCCTGCTCGTCGGCGGCGACGGCAACGTCAAGGGCGGCAAGACCACCGGCCGGGTCGCGTTCTTCGACCTGTCCCAGGAGCCCGCGCCGTCGGCGCTGGACACCACGATCACCACCCCGATCGAGGGCGCGGTGAAGCAGGCCGGCGAGTCGTTCGACCTGGGCGGGCAGGCGCTCGCCCCGGCCGGCGTGTCGCGGGTCCAGGTGGAGATCATGGACCGCAACAGCGGTAAGTACCTCCAGGCCGACCTGACGACCTGGGGCGCGTTCAAGGGCATCAACGCGACGGTCGCCGCGCCGAACGCCACCTCGACCACCTGGAAACTGCCGGTGTCGCTGCCGGCCGGCGCCTACCAGATCCAGGCCAAGACGTTCGCCCGCGACGGCGCCGGCGACACCACCAAGGCGACCAAGAAGATCGAGACGTTCCGCTTCGACGACCTGCCGCCCTCGACCCGGATCGGCGCGCCGACCGCCGGCCTGCTGGCCACCAGGAGCTTCGTCGCGACCGGCACCGCCACCGACGACAAGGGCGTCAGCGCGATGATCTACTCGTTCCGCACACCGGACAACCGGTACCTGCAGGACGACGGCAGCGTCGCGGCGGTCTACAACACGTTCCGGGGCGAGCCGGACGTGATCGGCGCGACGTCCGCCACCTGGCAGTACGAGGTGACGCTGCCGACCGAGGGGCAGTGGCGGATGACCGCCACCGCGGTCGACACCATCGGCCAGAGCGACCTGCGCGGCGACACCCGGGACTGGACGATCTCGGCGACCGGCGTCCCGCCGACGGTGGCGATCACCGCGCCGGTGGCGATGACCCCGCCGGCCACCGCGCCGCCGCTGACCGTCGCCCCGGGCGCGCCGATCACGTTCGCGGGGACCGCGCGCGACGAGGACGCGCTGAAGTCGGTCGAGATCTACCTGCGCAACACCACCACCCGCGAGGCGTTGGCGGCGGACGGCACGTGGGGGGCCGACTCGGTGGCCGCGTACCACCGGATCTCCCCGACCAACCTCGACGCGGCGACGTTCGACTGGTCCTTCACCACGGTGCCGCTCACCTCCGGGGTCTACGACTTCCGGGTCCGCGCGACCGACAACCTCGGCCTGACCACGTCGAGCGCCAACCTGGGCCGGCTCACCGTCACGGCGCAGACGCCCGGCGACGCCTTCCCGAACGGTCTGCTCAGCTTCACCGGCACCGACCAGAACGTCGACCGGCTGCACCTCGACCTGGCCGGCACGGCCACCGACGACAAGGGCGTCCGGGCCGTCCGGGTCGCGCTGCGTGACCTGGACACCGGCCGGTACGTGCAGCCCGGCGGCACGATGGCCGCCGCGTTCGCCACCGTCGACGCGACGCTGGCGAGTCCCGACGGCACGAGCACCGCGTTCACGCTCTCGATCGACCTGCCCACGAAGGGCACGTACAGCGTCGAGGCGTGGGCCGTGGACACGGCCGGCCAGCAGGACGGGTCGACCGCCGGCGCCACCGCCAAGTACCTGGTCTATCCCGGTGACCTGGACCCGACGCTGGAGCCGAGCATCACCCCGGTCGAGGGCGAGGTCTACACCGGGGGACGGATCGTGGTGTCCGGCCGCGCCGTCGACGACGTCGGGATGCAGCGGGTGGAGGTGCAGATCACCAACAGCGCCGGGCAGGGGATGAACGCGGCCGGCACGTTCGGCCGGGCCGGCACGTGGATCGCGACGTTCCTCACCAGCCCGGGCTCGCCGGGGTCGAACTTCGCCTACACGTCACCGGCCGTCCCGGCCGGCGCCTACTCGGTGACGATCCGGGGGATGGACAACCACGGGCAGTACCAGCAGCCGCCCCGTACCGTCTCGGTGACCGTCACCGGCTGAGCCGGTCGGCCCGTCGTGGGCCGGTCCGCGTCGGTTCCCCCGGCGCGGGTCGGCCCACGGCCGTCAGGGGCGGACGAGCCGCATCCCGGCGGTCGCCGGTCGGTCCATCGTGGCCAGCGCCGCGGGGGCCTCGTCCAGCCCGACGACGCCGGTGACCAGCTCACCCGGGCGCAGCACCCCGGCGGTGACCAGGCGCAGCAGCTCGGGATAGGCGTGGGCCGGCATGCCGTGGCTGCCGCGCAGCTCCAGCTCGTACGCGATCACCAGCTCCATCGGCAGGGCGGGCCGGCCCCGCGCCGCGGGCAGCAGGCCCACCTGCACGTGCCGGCCGCGCCGGCGCAGGCCCTCGATCGAGGCGACGCAGGTGGCGTGACTGCCCAGCGCGTCGAGCGAGAGGTGGGCGCCGCCACCCGTGGCGTCCCGGACCGCGGCGGCCACCTCGCCGGGGCCGCCGAGCGCCCCGCCGTCCAGGCAGACCGCGGCCCCGCTGCGCCGGGCCAGGTCCAGCGCGGCGGGCGCGACGTCCACGGCCACCACCCGGGCGCCGCTCGCCGCCGCGATCATCACGGCGGACAGGCCCACCCCGCCGCAGCCGTGCACGGCGACCCACTCGCCGGCGGCCACCCGGCCCTGGGCGACCACGGCCCGGAACGCGGTGGCGAACCGGCAGCCGAGCGCGGCGGCGGTCGTGTCGTCCACCTCGTCCGGCAGCCGGACCAGGTTGACGTCGGCGTGCCGCACCGCGACGTACTCGGCGAAGGAGCCCCAGCCGGTGAAGCCGGGCTGCGTCTGCCGCTCGCAGACCTGCTGGTCGCCGGCGAGGCAGGCGGGGCACCTGCCGCAGGCGCAGACGAACGGCGCGGTGACCCGGTCGCCCGGCCGCCACCCGCGGACATCGACGCCGACCGACGCGACGACGCCGGCGAACTCGTGCCCGGGGACGTGCGGGAGCCGGATGTCCGGGTCGTCTCCCCGCCAGCCGTGCCAGTCGCTGCGGCACAGGCCGGTCGCGCCGACGCGGAGGACCACCCCGTCCGGCGCGGGCTCCGGGTCGGCCACCCGACGGACCTCGGGCCACCCACCGAACTCGTCGAACACCACCGCGCGCATCCCCGCATCGTCACACATCGTCCGGGGACGTGAAAAAGGCAAGGAGCAGGGCGCAAGTTGCGGAAAAGCGGCAGAAATATATTGATGCCGGCAAATCTTGACGCGTGTTCGTCCGGTAGCGCACGGTAAGGAAAGTGGTCGGTAGTGCAGGAGGCGGTCATGCGGTTGAATCCGTTCGCGGGAGCGTATCTCACCGACCCGGCCGGCGTCTGGGCCCGGCTCCTGGACGGCGACGGCGGCGTGCACCACGACGAGGAACTCGGGTTGTGGCTGATCAGCCGGCACGCCGACGTCCGGCGCGCGCTCGCCGACGCGCGGTCGTTCGGCAACGCCCTCACCCTCGCCCCGGTCTACGACGTCTGCCCGGAGGCGCTGGCGCTGGTCGCCCAGATCGACGCGCCGCCCACCACCGCCGCGGCCGACCCGCCGGTGCATCCGCGCACCCGCCGGGCGCTGCGGGTCACGTTCGCCAACACCCCGGAACGGGTCGAGCAACGCTACGGCCGGCTCGTCCGCCGCCGGGTGGACGAACTGGTGTCGCGGCTGGCCGCCCGCGGTGGCGAGGAGGTCGACCTGGTCACCGCGTTCACCGCCGAGCTGCCGCTGCTGGTCCTGCTGGACATCCTCGGCGTGCCGGCGCGTGACGTGCCGCGCATCCGATCCTGGGCGGACGGGCAGATCGCGCTGATCTGGGGTCGACCGGACCCGGCCGAGCAGGTGCGGCTGGCCGGCGGGCTGCTGGAGTTCTGGCGCTACTGCCAGGACCTCGTGCGGCGCCGGATCGACGGCGGCGGCGACGACTACGTCACCGAGCTGCTGGCGTACCGGCACGGCGACGACGAGGTGCTGACCGTCGCCGAGGTGTCCAGCATCGTGTTCAACCTGCTGGTCGCCGGCCACGAGACGACCGCCGGGCTGCTCGCCCACGCGCTGGAGCGGGCGCTCGCCGAACCGGACCGCTGGCGGTCGTTCGCCGAGCGGCCGGAGCGGGTGCCGGCGTTCCTCGCCGAGACGCTGCGCTTCGCGCCCGCCATCGACGGTTGGCTGCGGGTGACCAACCGGCCGGTCACCCTCGGCGGGGTCACCATCCCCGCCGGGGCCCGTTGCCTGCTGCTGATCGGCGCCGCCAACCGGGACCCGGCGGCGTTCCGCCACCCCAACCGGTTCGACCCGGAGCGCCCGGACGCGCACGACCACCTCTCGTTCGGGCACGGGCCGCACTTCTGCATCGGGGCGGCGCTGGCCCGGCTGGAGGCCGGCACCGCGCTCACCCGCCTCGCGGCGGCCCTGCCGGGCCTGCGGCCGGCGCCGGGACACCACCGCGCGTTCCGGCCCAACCTGGCGTTCCGCGCCCACCGGGCGCTGCCGGTCACCGTCGCCGCGCCGGTGCCGTCCGGCCGCCGCCCGGCGGTGTGACGCGTGCCGACGGGGCTCCCGGGCGGCCCGGGCGGGCGGACACGCAGCGCAGTCGCGTCTTCACACCCGCGCGCCGGTGGGTTAAGAATGACCCCCTGCGAACGCCCAGTCATCACCCGCCCTCGATCTGCTGCCGATGCCGGTCCGGCGTCGCGAAGGTGAACACATGGATCGCACGCCCGCGTCGAACGCCGATCCCTCCGCCGCCAGCCGTCAGTTCCGCGCCGAACTGCGCCGCTGGCGGACCCGGCGCGGGCTGACCCAGCGGGCGCTTGCCGATCGGGTGCGGTTCAGCCGGGAGACGGTCGCCGCGGTCGAGTCCGGCCGGCGGTTCGGCAGCCAGGAGTTCGCCGCCCGCTGCGACGAGGCGCTCGCCACCGGCGGTCGGCTGTGCGACCTGTGGCCGCGGGTCGCGGCGGAGCAACTGGCGGCGGACGGCCGGCGGGGGCCCCGGTTCGGCGAGGAGACCCGGCCGGACGCCGCGCCGGGCGGGCGGCGCGACCCGCGCGACCCGCAGGCCGTGGTGGCGGCGATCGACGAGCTTCGGGAGCTGATCGGTCAGGTGCTCGCGCAGCCGGAGCCCGAGGGGCCCCCGCCGCCGGCGGCCGACCGCCGCTGACCGGTCCGGCCCCGTCGGCCGGGGTCGGTCGCCGGTGTCGCCAACTCTGGGTACAGATGCTGGTACGGCCTGTTTGTACCACGGCCGGGTCTGGCCTCGACGCATGGCTTCCGGCGCAATGAGACGTGCAATCCGCAAATGCAGATAGAACTTTGCCGATCAGTGCGGGGAGTCAGCAGTGGCGTCGAGCACGAGGTCCCACGCGGCCCGACCCTACCCGACCCGCCGCCGTCGCTGGCGCATCGGCGGGCGGATGCGCCTCATCGTGGCGGCCCCGCTCGTCGCCGTGATGGGCTTCGCCGGCCTGGCGCTCACCGAGAGCGCCCGACAGACCGCCCGCGCCAGCGACCTCGGCCAACTCGCCCAGCTCGGGGCCGAGGCGGGCGGCCTGGCACACCGCCTCCAGCACGAGCGGATCGTCGCCGCCGACCTGCTGACCCGCGGCGGCGCCGAGCAGCAGGACGCCTTCGCCGACGCCACCACCGCCACCGACGCCGCGGTCGCCGGCTACCGCCGGCAGCGCGCCCAGGTGCCCTCCGGCGCCGCCGCCGAACGAGCCGTGCTGCCCCGGATCGACGCCGCGCTGGCCAGCCTCGCCCCGCTGCGCGCCCAGGTCCGCACCGCCGAACGCGCCTCCGTGTCGGCGATGACCTTCAGCTACCGCATCGTCATCGCCGACCTGCTCGGGCTGCGCGAGAGCGTCACCCTCGGCGTGGTCAAGCCGCGGATCGCCGACGGCATCCGGGCCTCCGCCGCGCTGTCCAAGGTGGCCGAGGCGGTCGGCCTGCAACAGGTGGCCGTGCTGCGCGCGGTCACCGCCGGCCAGGTGACGCCCGCCCTGCAGCAGGACATCACCGCCGCCCGCACCGGCATCACCGAGGCGACGCTTGCCTTCCTGGCCCTCGCGCGTCCCGCCTGGCAGGGCTGGTGGGAGCAGGCCGGCAGCGGGGAGAGCGCGCTGCGACTGCAACGCCTCCTCGACCAGGTGGCGCGTACCGCGGCGGGCGAACGCCTCCAACTCGACCTGGGCACCTGGCTCACCGCCACCCAGCAGTGGGCGGTCCGCCTGGCCGAGCTGCGACTGCGGGTCGACGGCGCGGTGCTCGACGACATCCGCGCCGCGCACGCCGAGCAACGCCGACGCGCCGTCGTCGAGGCGGCGGCCGCCCTGCTGGCGCTGCTGCTGACCGCGCTGGTCACCTGGGCGGTCGCCCGGCAGATCACCAGGCGGCTGCGCCGGCTGCGGGACGCGGCGAACGCGGTCGCCTTCGAACGGCTGCCCCAGGTGGTGGCCCGGCTGCAGGAGCCGGACAGCGCCTCGGTGGACCCGGACGAGCTGGCCCGCCGGCAGGCCGTCGACGCGCTGGAGGTCTCCGGCGACGACGAGATCGGCGAGGTCGGGCAGGCGTTCAGCGCGGTGCACCGGGCCGCCGTGCGCACCGCGGCCGAGCAGGCCGTCATGCGGGCCAACACCGCCGAGATCTTCATCCACCTGAGCCGGCGGGAGCAGCGGCTCGTCGACGCCGTCCTGGCCCAGGTCGACAAGGTCGAGCAGGACGAGACCGACCCGGACCGGCTGCACCAGCTCTACGCGTTGGACAACCTCGCCACCCGGATGGGCCGGATCAACGCCAGCCTGCTGGTGCTGGGCGGGGTGGGCGTCGGGCGGGTCCGCCACCACGACGTGCCGCTGCCCCAGGTGCTCCAGGCCGCGCAGAGCCAGATCGAGCACTACCCCCGCATCCGCCTCGGCCTGGTGGACGGCGACGTGGCGGTGGCCGCCGAGTCGGTCGACGAGGTGGTGCACCTGCTCGCCGAGCTGATGGAGAACGCCACCGGCTACTCGCCGCCGGCCACCGAGGCATGGGTGACCGGCCGTGGCCTCGGCGACCGGGTGATCGTGCAGATCAGCGACGAGGGCGTCGGGCTGCCCCCGCACCGGCGGCAACAGCTCAACGACCTGCTCGCCCAGCCGCCCGCCATCGACGTCGCCACCGTCCGGGCGATGGGCCTGGTCGTGGTGGGGCAGCTCGCCAACCGGCTGGGCGCCGCCGTCCAGCTCCGCTCCGGCCCGCGCCGGGGCACCATCGCCGAGGTGGCGCTCCCGGCCGCGCTGATCCGGCCGCTGCCGCCCGAGGAGTTCCTGCTCACCCCCGAGCGGCCGTCCCGGCGGGCGGGCCGCACCACCGTCGCCTCGCCGACCGGGCGGGCCACCGTCGTGCCGGCCGGGGCGCGCCCCGCCCCGCAACCGTGGGCCGGCGGCCCGGCCGCCGACCGGGCGCTCCCGGTCGCCCCGGTGTTCCAGCCGGCGGCATCCGGGACGGCTGACGCCCCCACCGAGGAGCTGGTCATCTTCCACCAGGTCAACCACTGGTTCCAGGCGGACCGGCCGGACGGCGACAGCGCGCCGTGGGCCGGTCCCGCCGACGACGCCTGGCGCACGGCGGCGCGCTCCGACGAGCCCCGGGTCGCCGGCACCACCACCTCCGGGCTGCCCAAGCGGCAGCCGCAGGAGCACCTGGTGCCCGGCGGCGTACCGGCGCCCCGGCAGCCCACCGAGCACCGCGACCCGGCCCGGGTGGCCACCGCGATGGCCGCCTACGCCCGCGGTGTCGCCGGCCGCCGGACCACCCTCATCACCCACTGACCCGACAAGGGAGCGCACGTGACCGACCACCAGGATCTCGGCTGGCTGTTGGACGCCTTCGCCGAGCGCGCCACCGAGGTCACCCACGCCATCGCCATCTCCAGCGACGGCCTGATGGTGGCCGCCACCCGCGGTCTCCCGCCGGACCGGGCCGACCAGTTGGCGGCCACCGGCAGCGGGCTGGTCAGTCTGCTGCGCGGCGCGGCGGCGTTCTTCGACGCCGGCGCGGTGATCTCCAACGTCACCCAGCTGGAGGGCGGCTTCATGTTCTCCATGGCCTTCAACGACGGCGCCTCACTGCTCGTGCTCGCCGATCCGCGGTGCGACGTCGGCAAGGTCTCCTACGAGATGACCGAGCTGGCGAACCGCATCGGCGACGCGCTCACCCCCGCGGCCCGGGCGGCCCTCAGCCGCAGCCGCTGACCGCCGGCAGCACGCCGGATCCTCACCCCCGAACCAGGAGAGACACCATGTCCCTGACCTCGTCCCGGCACCGCCGTGCCGGCACCGCGGGGCTGCTCGCCCTCGTCCTGCTCGCGGCGTCCGCCTGCGCCGACGACGGCCCGACCGCCGGCTCCGGCGGCACCGTCAAGATCGGTCTGCTCGCCTCGCTCTCCGGCACCTACCAGTCGGTGGGCAAGGACATCCGCGACGGCTTCCAGCTCTACCTGTCCGGCCACGACGGCAAGCTCGGCGGGCGCAAGGTCGAGCTGGTCGTCGCCGACGAGGGCAACGGCGCGGCGACCGCCGTGCCCGCCGCCACCAAGCTGCTCAAGCAGGACCGGGTGGTGGCGCTCACCGGCGTCGTCGGCGGCGGCTCGGTGGCCGCGGTCTACCCGCTGCTCAACGAGACGAAGGTGCCGTTCGTCGGGTCCAACGGGCGGCCGGAGCTGAAGGACGTGTCCCGGGTCTGGCACACCTCCTACCTCTCCGACGAGCCCGGCGAGGCGATCGCCGCGCACGTGCGCGACGACGTCAAGGGCAAGGTCTACGCGATCGGCCCGGACTACCAGGGCGGCTGGGACGAGCTGCGCGGCTTCACCGAGGCGTTCGCCGCGGCCGGCGGCAAGCTGGCCAACCCGGACGGCAAGACCACGTTCACGCCGTTCCCGGCGACCACCAACTTCACCCCGTACTTCGCCCGGATCAAGGCGTCCGGGGCGAACGCGGTCTACACGTTCTACGCCGGCGGCGCGGCCGTCGACTTCGTCAAGCAGTACGCCCAGTCCGAGATCAAGGACGTGCCGCTCTACGCCGCCGGCTTCCTGACCGAGGGCGGGGTGCTCGACGCGCAGGGCGACGCCGCGCGGGACATCTACTCGGTGCTGAACTACTCGCCCGACCTCGACAACGCCGAGAACCGCGAGTTCGTGGCGGCCTGGAAGGCCGAGCACGACGGCTCGCCGACGACGTACGCGATGGCCTCCTACGACGCGGCGGCGGTGCTGGACCGGGCGATCGCGGCGGCCGGCGACGACGCCACCCCGGAGAAGATCAACGCGGCGATCAGCCAGCTCGGCCAGATCGCCAGCCCGCGCGGCACCTGGCAGTTCTCGCCGACCACGCACGCCCCGGTGCAGAAGTGGTACCTCCGTCAGGTCCGCCAGGACGGTCGGGCGCTGTCCAACACCGTGGTGGGCGACCTCGCCACCGTGGGGGGATGACAGGCGTGCCGGTCGACCCCTACGTCGTCCCGGCCCTGGACGGGGTCGCCTACGGGCTGCTGGTGTTCGTCGCCGCGGCCGGGCTGGTGCTCTGCTTCGGCGTGGCCGGCATGCTCAACCTCGCGCACGGGCTGCTGTTCGCCATCGGCGGCTACACCGCCGCGGCGTTGCTGGACGGCGACTGGGCCAGCCTGGCGGTGGCGCTGGTGGTCGGCGTGGCCGCCGCCACCGCCGCCGGCGCGCTGGTCGCGGTGCTGCTCGCCCGGGTCGCGACCGCCGGGCACCTCACCCAGGCGCTGCTCACCTTCGGGGTCGCGCTGGCCGGTGGGAGCCTGCTGGTCGCCGCGTTCGGTCCGGACGACCCACCGGTACGGGTGCCGGCCGCGCTGGACGGGTCGGTGGCGGTCGCCGGGCACCGCTACGCCGCGTACCGCCTGGTCTTCATCGTGGTGGCCGCGGTGCTCGCGGTCCTGCTGCACCTGGTGGTGCGCCGGACCGGGGCGGGCATGCTGGTGCGGGCGGCGGTCGACGACGCGGAGATGGTCGCCACGCTCGGGGTGAGCCCGGCCGTGGTCCGGGTCGGCGTGCTGGCCGTGGCCGGGGCGCTGGCCGGCGTCGCGGGCGTGCTCGGCGCGCCGATCATCGGGCCCGGGCCGGACACCGCCGACGCGGTGCTGCTGCTCTCCCTGGTCGTGGTGGTCCTCGGCGGTCTCGGCTCGATGACCGGCACGCTGCTCGCCGCGCTGGCCGTGGGCCAGATCCAGACGCTCGGCGTCGCGCTCGCCCCGTCGGCCGCCCCGTTCCTGCTGTTCGCCGCCATGGCGGTGGTGCTCGCGGTCCGGGCCCGCGGCCTGGCCTCGGCGCGGGTGGCGACATGAGGGGCCGGGCCGTGCGGGTGCTGCGGGTGGCCGTCGGCGCGGCGGTGCTGGCCGGTCTGGTCGCCGTGCCCTGGGCGGTGGACGACTACACCGTGGCGCTGCTGGCCCGCACGCTGGCGCTGGGCCTGGTCGCGGTCGGCGTCGCGCTGCTGACCGGCGTGGCCGGGCTGCCCACGCTCGGTCAGACCGCGCCCTACGCGGCCGGCGCCTACGCCGGGGCGGTGGCCGGCGGCCGGCTCTCCGACGTCGGGCCGGTGCACCTGCTGGTCGCGGCCGCGGCGGGCGCGGCGCTGGCGGCGGTGACGCTGCCGCTGGTGCTGCGCGCCCGCGGGGTGGTGCTCCTGATGATCACGCTGGCGGTGGGCGAGTTGGCGGTGGTCCTCGCCGGCCGGTGGACCTCGGTGACCGGCGGCACCGACGGGCTCGCCGGCATCGCGCCGGCCCGGCCGCTGTGGGGGCTGCCGGTGCTGGCCACCGACCGGTCCCGCTACCTCTACACGCTCGTGGTGGTCGCGGTGCTCACCGGTCTGGTGCTGGTGGTGCTGCGGACCCGGGTCGGCCTGCTGCTGCGGGCCGGCCGCGACGACGAGGCGCGGCTGCGGGCCAGCGGGCACCGCGTGCCGGCGCACGTGGCGGGCGTCCACGTCGCCGCCGGCGCGATCGCCGGCGCGGCCGGCTCCCTGCTGGTCACCGCTCAGCAGTACGTCTCGCCTGCCGACTTCGGGTTCGACACCTCGGCGCTGCTGCTGCTCGGCGTGGTCGTCGGCGGCACCGCCTCGGTCGGCGGCGCGCTGGTCGGCGCCGTGCTCGTCGTCGCCGCCCGGGACTGGCTGTTCGGCGCGCTGCCCGGGCAGGGGCCGCTGGTGCTCGGGGTGGCCTTCGTCGTCGCCGCCTACCTGCTGCCCGCCGCTCGGTCCGCCCGGCCGGCGGCCCGGCGGTCCACCCCGGACACCCGGGCCGCCGACCCGCCCCGCCCGGCCGCGATGACCGGGGTACGCCCGTGACGCCGCTGCTCGCCGCCGAGGCGGTCACCGTGCGCTACGGGTCGTTGACCGCGCTCGACGCGGTGGACCTCCACGTCCCGCTCGGCCAGCGGCACGCGCTGATCGGGCCGAACGGCGCGGGCAAGACCACGCTGCTCGACGTGGTGGCCGGCGCCACCCGACCGGTCGGCGGCCGGATCCGGCTGGCCGGGCGGGACGTCACCCGGCTCGGTCCGGCCGCCCGCGCCCGGCGTGGTGTGGCCCGCATCCACCAGCGGCCCGCCGTCTGGGACTCGCTCACCGTGCGGGAGAACGTGCTTGTCGCCGCGCTGCCCCGGGCCGAGCGGGCCGGCCGGTGGCATCCCACCGCCCGGCGGCGGGCGGCCGGGCGCACCGCGGCGGTGCTGCTGGACCGGGTGGGCCTCACCGACCTCGCCGCGACCACGGCCGGGCAGCTCGCCCACGGTCAGCGGCGGCAACTGGAGATCGCCGTGGCGCTGGCCGGCCGGCCGCGCCTGCTGCTGCTGGACGAGCCGGCCGCCGGGCTCTCCGCCGTCGAGGTCGGCTGGCTCGCGGACTTCCTGCGCGGGTTGCCGCGCGCGGTCGCGGTGCTGCTCGTCGAGCACCGGCTGGACCTGGTCTACGCGCTCTGCGACACGGTGACCGTCCTGCGGGACGGCCGGACGCTCGCCACCGGGTCGCCCGCCGAGATCCGCGCGTCCGGCCCGGTCCGGGAGGCGTACGCGGAGGGGGTGGCGTGATGCTGCGCATCGAACGGCTGTGCGCCGGTTACGGCGGCGGCACCGTGCTGCACGAGGTGAGCCTCGACGTGCGGCCCGGCGCGGTGCAGGCGGTGGTGGGCCGCAACGGCGCCGGCAAGAGCACGCTCGTGCACTGCGTGGCCGGCCTGGTCCGGCCGCACGCCGGGCGGATCGAGATCGGCGGCGTGCCGGTCGCCGGCCGGCAGCCGCACCGGATCGCCCGTGCCGGGGTGGGGCTGGTGCCACAGGGCCGGCGGGTCTTCTCCCGGCTGACCGTGGCCGAGCACCTGGTCCTGGCCGCGGCGCCGTGGCGGGCGGCGACCCCGGGCGGGGAGGGCTGGACCGTCGCCCGGGTGCTGGAACTGCTGCCCCGGCTCGGGGCCCGGCTGCGGCACCGCGGCGACCAACTCTCCGGCGGCGAGCAGCAGATGCTCGCCATCGCCCGGGCGCTGCTCGGCCAGCCCCGGGTGCTGCTGCTCGACGAGCCGTGTGAGGGGCTCGCGCCCGACCTGGCCGCACGGATCCGCGAGCTGGTCGGGTCGCTGGCCCGCTCCGGCACGACGGTGCTCCTGGTCGAGCAGCAGATCCGGCACGCGGTCGAGGTCGCCGACCGGATCGCGGTGCTGGAGTACGGCCGGGTGGTCTACGACCGCCCCGCCGACGAGGCCCGGGCCGACCCGGGCGCGGTGGCGGCGCTGCTCAGCGTCGCCGCGGTCGCGGAGCCGCCGGCTTCCCGGCCCCGACCCGCGGTGCCCCACGCACCGGGTCCACGAACCGACCGACCGCGACAGGAATGAGGAGCGATGCCGACCGACGCCTCCGAGACCGACTACGCCTTCGACACCGGCGCCGCCGACGCGGTGCCCCAACTGCACGCGCTCGAAGCCTTCCTGGACCCGATCACCACCGGCCGGATCGCCGCGCCGCTGCTCGCCCCGGACGGCCCCCGGTGCTGGGAGGTCGGCGCCGGTGGCGGCTCGGTCGCCCGCGCCATGGCCACCGCGGTCGGCCCGGCCGGCCGGGTGGTCGCCACCGACCTCGACCTGACGCACCTGCACCCGGCGGTCAACCTCGACGTCCGCCGGCACGACGTGCGCCGGGAGCCGCCGCCGGGAGACGCGTTCGACCTGATCCACGCCCGGCTGGTGCTGCTGCACCTGCCGGAGCGGCGCCGGGTCCTGCGTACCCTGGCCGACGCGCTGGCCCCGGGCGGGTGGCTGGTGGTCGAGGAGTTCGACTGCACCGCGCCGCTGCGGGTGCTGACCGCGCCGAGCGACGACGCGGCGAAGCTCTTCGCCCAGGTGACGGACGCGATGCTGGGCATCCTGCAGAGCCACGGCGCGGACCTGGCCTGGGCACAGGACGTGCACGCCGAGCTGATCGGGGCGGGCCTGGTCGACGTGGACACCGTCACCCACGCGCAGAGCTGGCCGGGCGGCTCGCTCGGCATCTCGCTGTACGGCACCAACTCCCGCCAGTTGGAGCCGGAGCTGCTCGACGCCGGGCTGTCGACCGGCCAGTTGGAGGCGTTCCGCCGGCTGCTGCGCGACCCGGGGTTCGCGGCCATGTCCTACCAGTTCGTGTCGACCCGGGGCCGCCGACGGCGGTGAGGTCGGGGAGTCAGCGCAGCGGTCCGTCCCCGGGGCCGGACGGATCGTCGACGAGGTGCACCGCGGCCTCCTCGGCGCTGGCCGCCCCGCCGTCGACGCCGACGTCCCGGGCGACGGAGTCGGCCTGCTCGTCCTCGCCGAACCCCTGGTCGTCGGCGACCAGCCGGCCGGTGCGGGCCTCCCGCTCGTAACCCCGGCGGGTCAGCTCGTCCTCGTCGTCGGCCTCCTCGGCGTACGGGTCGACGTCCGGTTCCTCCTGGGCGAGCAGGTGCGCCAGCGAGTCACCGGCGCGCTCCTCGGCGGCCGTGGTGCCGAACCGGTTCGCCGCCGTCCAGTGGTCGGCGGCGGCGATGCCGGTGTCGAGCGGGTCGCCGACGGAGTCGTCGAGCGTGTCGGAGCCGTCCAGCACGCCGTCGTCCTCGGCCACGTTCCACTCGTCGGCGGTCTGCTCGGTGTCGCTCATCGTGACTCCCTCTCCGGTGGCTCTCCTGCTCCGCCATCCCAGCCCAGAAAGCCCGCCGAGGGAAGAGCGGGTGACCTGGGTAATGCCGGCGGGCGGTCGGGAGTGCTTGGATGGACGTCATGCCCAACCCCGCGATCCTCACCGTCGACGACGACCCGGCCGTCTCCCGGGCGGTCGCCCGTGACATCCGGCGCCGCTACGGCGACCGTTACCGGGTGGTGCGCGCCGACTCGGCCGAGACGGCCCTGGAGGCGCTGCGCGAGCTGAAGCTGCGCGGCGAGCAGGTGGCGGTGCTGATCGCCGACTACCGGATGCCGCAGATGAACGGCATCGAGTTCCTCGAGGCGGCGATGGACCTGTTCCCCGCCGCGCGTCGGGTCCTGCTCACCGCGTACGCCGACACCGACGCGGCGATCAACGCGATCAACGTGGTCGACCTCGACCACTACCTGCTCAAGCCGTGGCACCCGCCGGAGGAGAAGCTCTACCCGGTCCTCGACCAACTGCTGGAGGCGTGGACGGCCGGTGGGGCCACCGCCACGCCCGAGCTGCGGGTGGTGGGCCATCGCTGGTCGGCGCCGTCGTTCAAGGCGCGCGACTTCCTGGCCCGCAACCTGGTGCCGTTCCGCTGGGTGCTCGCCGACGAGGCGGAGGGCGCCGAGCTGCTGCGCGCGGCGGGCGTGACCGCGAACGACGTACCCCTGGTGGTGACCGCGGACGGCAAGTCGCTGGTGCAGCCGTCGCCGGCCGACCTGGCCGCGCAGGTCGGCCTGGCCACCACCCCGGCGGCCGACTTCTACGACCTGGTGGTGGTGGGCGCCGGGCCGGCGGGCCTCGGCGCGGCCGTCTACGGCGCCTCGGAGGGGCTGCGGACGGTGCTGATCGAACGGCGGGCCACCGGCGGGCAGGCCGGGCAGAGCAGCCGGATCGAGAACTACCTCGGCTTCCCGGACGGGGTGTCCGGCGCGCAGTTGACCGACCGGGCCCGACGGCAGGCGCTGCGGTTCGGCGCGGAACTGCTCAGCGCCCGCGAGGTGGTGTCGCTGGAGAACGCCGGCGGGGCGCGGGTGCTGCGGTTCAGCGACGGCAGCAGCGTCGCCGCGCACACCGTGGTGCTCGCCACCGGCGTCTCCTACCGGATGCTGCCCGCGCCGGGGCTGGCCGAGCTGACCGGTCGCGGCTGCTTCTACGGCTCGGTGGCGAGCGAGGCGCCGAGCTGTTCCGGCGAGGACGTCTACATCGTCGGCGGGGCCAACTCCGCCGGCCAGGCCGCGGTGCACTTCTCCCGGTACGCCCGCCGCGTGCACCTGCTGATCCGCGGTGACGACCTGGCCCGTTCGATGTCCAGCTATCTGATCGACCAGATCGCCCGGATCGACGCCATCGAGGTCCACCCGTGCACCGAGGTGGTCGGCGGCGCCGGGCAGGACCACCTGGAACGGGTCACCCTGCGGGACATGCGCACCGGGGAGACGCGCGAGGCCGACACCTCGTGGCTGTTCGTGTTCATCGGCGCCGAGCCGCACACCGACTGGCTCGACGGCGCGGTCGCCCGGGACCGCCGGGGCTTCGTGCTGACCGGGCCGGACCTGACCCGGGGCGGCCACCGGCCGGCCGGCTGGGCGCTGCCCCGCGACCCCTATCACCTGGAGTCCAGCATGCCTGGCGTGTTCGCCGCCGGCGACGTGCGGGCCGAGTCGGTGAAGCGGGTCGCCTCGGCGGTCGGCGAGGGCGCGATGGCCGTTTCCCTGGTGCACCGATACCTGGAGGCCCAGTGAGCGCGAGGAGTGAGCCGGTTTTGCGAGCCCCGCAGTCGCGAACCAGGGAGGTCCAGTGAGCGCGAGGAGTGAGCCGGTTTTGCGAGCCCCGCAGTCGCGAACCAGGGAGGCAGCATGACGTCCGATCGGCTGACCCCGGACGAGCTGCGGCAGCTCTTCCTGTTCGAGTCGCTCACCCCGGAGCAGCTCGCCCACCTGGCCGAGCACGGCCGGGTAGAGCACCGCGGCGCCGGCGAGGCGGTCTACGTGGAGGGCGAGCCGGCGAGCTGCTTCTTCGTGCTGCTGGACGGCACCGTGGCGATGCACCAGCGGGTGCAGGCCGACGAGGTGGAGGTCAGCCGCACCGACAAGCGCGGCGTCTACGGCGGCGCGATGCAGGCGTACATCGGTGACCCGGCGGAGCAGCGTTACCGCAACAGCCTGCGCGCGGTCACCGACTGCGCGGTGTTCGCCGTGCCGGCGGCGATCATCGCGGTCGCCATGCGCGCCTGGTTCCCGATGGCCACGCACCTGCTGGAGGGGCTGTTCGTCGGGATGCGCAACACCCAGACCATCGTCGGTGAGCGGGAGCGGCTGCTGGCGTTGGGCGCGCTCTCGGCCGGGCTCACCCACGAGCTGAACAATCCCGCGGCGGCGGCCGTGCGGGCCACCGCCGCGCTGCGCGGGCGGGTGGCGAAGATGCGGCACAAGCTGGCCATGATCGCCGACGGCCGGCTCGACGGGCGGCGCCTGCACGACCTCGTCTCGTTGCAGGAGGAGGCGGTGAAGCGGGCCGCCGCGGCGGCGCCGCTGTCGCCGCTGGCGGCCAGCGACGCCGAGGACGAGCTGGGCGACTGGCTCGACGAGCACGGCGTACGGGGGGCGTGGGAGCTGGCGCCGACGCTCGTCGCCGGCGGCATCGACAGCGGCTGGCTCGCCCAGGTCGACGCGGCGGTCGGCGGCGACGACCTGGAGTCGGCGGTGCACTGGATCACCTACACCATCGACACCGAGCTGCTGATGGGGGAGATCGACGACGCGGTCACCCGGGTCTCCGGGCTGGTCGGGGCCGCGAAGCAGTATTCCCAGCTCGACCGGGCGCCCTACCAGACGGTGGACGTGCACGACCTGCTCGACGCCACGCTCGTCATGCTCCACGCGAAGGTCCCGTCCGGCGTGCGCGTGGTCAAGGAGTACGACCGGAGCCTGCCGACCGTTCCGGCGTACGCGGCCGAACTCAACCAGGTGTGGACCAACCTCATCGACAACGCACTCGGCGCGATGGCCGGCGAGGGCACGCTGACGGTCCGCACCGGACGCACCGACGACAGCCTGACCGTCGAGATCCGCGACACCGGTCCGGGCATCGCGCCGGAGGTGCGCCCGCGCATCTTCGAGCCGTTCTTCACCACCAAGGCGGTGGGCGAGGGCACCGGTCTCGGCCTGGACATCTCGTACCGGATCGTGGTCAACAAGCACCACGGCGACATCCGGGTACGGTCGGAGCCCGGCGACACCCGGTTCCTGGTGCTGCTGCCGCTCACGCCGGCCTGACCCCGTGCGCCGGACCGGTGCCCGGGTCGCGGCGGGCCCGGTCAGAACAGCGTGGCCGGGCCGACAGGTGTCGGCTCGGGCAGTGGCGCGAGTTCGGGCAGGCGGGCGCGGACCTGCTCGTGGAACCGGCGGGCCAGGTCGGGCGCGTCCGCGTTGTCCGGCGTGTGCACGAACACGGTCGGCGAGCGGCCCTCGCGCAGCCACCCGGTGACCACGTCCAGCCACTGTTGCCAGCCCTCGACCGTCGCGGCCGGGTCGTCCCGGCCGAGGTAGCGCACCACCGGCCGGTCGGTCAGCGCCTCGGTGCGCAGCGGCAGGCGCGGTTTGCGCGTCCACGCCTCCCGTTCGGCGTCGCTCGTCGGCGGCGTGCGGAAGAACGCGGTGGTGTCGAACGGCACCCACTCCGCGCCGGTCCGGTCGAGCGTCGCCTCCAACGCGCGCACCGCGCCGGCGTCGGTGAAGAAGGCGGGGTGGCGGACCTCGACCGCGTACCGGTGGCCGGCGGGCAGGGCGCGCAGGAACCGGTCGAGGTCGGGCAGGTCACCGGGGCCGAACGAGCCGGGCAACTGCACCCACAGCGTGTCGGCGCGGGGCCCGAGTGGTTCCATCGCGTGCAGGAACGCCCGCAGTTCCGCCTCGCCGCCGGTGAGCCGCCGCTCGTGCGTGACCGCCTTCGGCAGCTTCGCCAGGAACCGGAAGTCCGGATCGGTCTGCTCCGCCCAGGACGCCACCGTCTCCCGGGCCGGCGTCGCGTAGAAGGTGGTGTTCCCTTCGACCGCGTCGCACCAGCCGGCGTACGCCCGCAGCCGCTCGTGCGCCGGCAGGACATGCCCCGGCCAGGCCCGGTGCGTCCACATGGCACACCCGACGTGCAGTCGCATCCGGTCTCCCTCCCTCGCGGGTCACCGTATCCGTCCGGCCGGTGATCAAGGAGTTCGCCCCACCCTCCCGCCCGCCGATCATGGAGTTGTGGCACGCCGGTACCTGGATGACCGGGACGTCCGCTGGCACCACCACGCCATGATCGGCGGGCGGTGGGTTGGGGCGTACCCGGTGGGGGCAGGAGGGGACCCGGAGGTGGTCACCGTGACCGACGGAGCGGGTCTGCGGCTGTGCCAGGTGGTGCTCGACGCCACCGACGCGCGGGCACTGGCCGAGTTCTACCGCGCGCTGCTGGGGCTGGCCTACCGAGCCGGCGACGAGCCGCCGGAGGACGACGGGGACGACGAGCGCGGCCGGGACTGGCTGGTGCTGCGGACGTCCGAGGGCGTCCCGCAACTGGCGTTCCAGCAGGTCGACCGGCTGCCGGCGGCCACCTGGCCGGCGGGTGGGGTGCCGCAGCAACTGCACCTGGACCTGACGGTGCCGTCGGTGGCGGAGCTCGACCGGCAGCACGAGCGGGTGCTCGGGCTCGGCGGCCGGTTGCTGCGCGATCGCGCCGACGACCCGGACGAGCCGCTGCGGGTGTACGCCGACCCCGCCGGGCACCCGTTCTGCGTGTTCGTCGCCTGACCCGGTCAGCCGCGACCGCCGCCGTCGGCGAGCAGCCGTCCGGCGGCCCGGCGACGCTGCTGCTTCACGCGGTAGAGCCGCTGGTCGGCGGCGTGCAGGAGCTGGTCGAGGGTGTCCCCGTCGTAGGGCGCGGTGGCCGCGCCGACGCTGACCGCGGTGAGTGGTCGTAGCGCCGCCTCCACCCTCGCCGCGGTGGACCGGGCGGTCTGCGCGTCGGCGTCGGCGAGCACCACCACGAACTCGTCGCCGCCGATCCGGGCGATGGCGTCGCCGCCGCGCAGCGTCTCGCGGGTCACGGTCACCACCCGGCGCAGCAGGTCGTCCCCGGAGGCGTGCCCGAGGCGGTCGTTGACCAGCTTGAAGTCGTCCAGGTCGAGGCAGAGCAGCGACGGGCCGGGCCGGCATCCGGTGCGGAACAGGAACCGGGCCAACTCGGCCAGCCCGCGCCGGTTCAGCGCGCCGGTCAGGGGGTCGAGCGAGGCCAGGGCGCGGAGCTGGGACCGCTGCCGGGCCAGGGCCCGGGTCTGGGTGGAGCAGACCGAGATGAGCACCAGCATGCCGGCGAGGTAGACGAACACGTGGCCGCGTGGCGCGGGTGGTCCGGCGAGGGCGACCACCAGATAGGTGCCGACGATGAGCACCTCGAAACCGACCATCAGGCGCAGTTGCGGGGTGTAGCTGGCGACGAAGACCGCGGTGGTGACGAAGCCCAGCGCGGCCGGCGAGGACACGCCACCGTCGCCGAGCGCGCCCACCGTGGCGGCCACCAGCGTGATCAGCAGCAGGGTGGAGGAGATCCGGTAGCTCCAGGTCTTCGACGCCACCCGGGTCGCGAGCCACGAGCCGGCGACGCCGGCGACCAGGCCGCAGCCGTACGCCCCGAGCATCAGCGGGCGGTGCGGCTGGGCGGGCGTCATCAGGCAGTAGACGACGGCGACCGCGTGGGACACGGCGTGCAGTGCCGCGCTGAGCAGCGTGCGGCGGCGGCGCTCGGTCATCGCCCGGCCCGCCGGGGTGGGCGCACGGCGGGTGCCCGGCGACGGACCCGGGGTCGGGTGACCGGCCCGCCCCCGCCGACGGCCGGTGTGCTCGCCACGCGCCACGGGCAGCTCGCCACGTCGAAATTCAATGACCGGGCCGCCGGACCGTCAATACCCGCGACATTCACCGGACGTTCATCCGGGCCAATTGCGACATCGCCGTGACGCGCCGCGACCGGGCGTGCTCAGAGCGCAGCGAGCGCCTCGGCGATGTTCCGCTCGGCGAGGTCGAGCATCCACCGCCGCTCCGGGAAGTCGCCCTCGGCAATCCGAAGTGGACCCGCGATCAGGGAGAGCACCTGCGCGTACCGGTGGAGAGCCAGCCGGTCGGCGTCGAGCGCGACCGGTCCCAGCGTCTGGTACGCAGCACCGAAGCGTAGCCGCAGCCAGGCATGCTCCCACTCGACGTCGAACCAGGTCAGGCCCTCGATGTCGATCATCACCGGTTCGCCGGCCGGGGTCACCAACACGTGATCCGGACCGAGTTCACCGTGTACCAGCGCGTACGTACGCCGTGGCCGCACCCGGGCGTGCAGCCCGAGCAGGTGGTCGACGATCCGGTTCCGCGCGGCGGCCGGTCGGGGGTCGCGGGCGGCCACCTCGGCGAGATGCCCGAGCGCGCGGTCCAGCACCACGTCCTCGGAGGGCCGGGCCGGTGAGGGGCTGTGGGCGGTGTCGGCGAGCCGCCCCCAACGTGGGCCGAACGTGGTGTGCATCCGTCGGAGCGCGTCCCCGAGCCGGGCCAGTGGTTCGCCCGCCCGGTCGGGGTGGCGTGCGAGCAACGCCTCCAGCGTCACACCGCCGGCATCTTCCACCAGCGCGACGTCGGCGTCCAGGTGGTGTCCGGCGGGATCGCGGGCGATCAGGTGTGGCACGCGTACGCCGGCGGCGGTGAGCGCGGCGTGGTTGACGGCGAACAGTTCCGGCCCGGACGCCTCGGTGAACGGGTCGTCCGGGACGGTCTCCGCCTCGGGCCAGTAGTTCTCCCGTGGCGACCAGACATACAGGATCACGGTCGAGAAGTCGTCGAGCCCGATCCGGTAGACGCCCTTGCGGGTGCCGCCGGTGAGCCGGTCGAGCGCGGTGACCCGGCGGTCCGCGCCGAGCCGGTCGCGCACGAGGTCACGGACGTCGTCCGGCCGCAGGAAGATGCGCGTCACGGCCGCTCCACCCGGACCGGGTCGCCGCGGACCAGCTCGTCGTGGATCCGCCGCCGGGCCGCCGTGCCCTCGCGCCGGGCCGCCTCGTCGTCCTCGGCGACCCGCCGGCGCAGCAGGTCGACGGCGATCCGGCGGTTGAGGTGCAGGTGCCGTTCGGTGTCCACCACCACGACGTGCCCGGACGGGCGGTGGGTGGCCCGTACGGCGGTGCTGGCCTTGTTGCGGTGCTGGCCGCCGGGCCCACCGGTGCGGCACGGCGCGAACGCGACGTCCGCCTCCCGGAACGGCGTGTCCACCACCTCGGCCCGGTGCGGTCGGGCGGTGACGTACCAGTTCTTCCGCCCGTGGCCGGGTCGGTAGGGGCTGGCCGCCTGCCAGCAGAGCGTGCCGGTCCAGCCGGCGGCGAACGTCTCCGCCCCGGCGCCGGTGATCCGCAGCAGCACCGAACGCCAGGTGCCGGGCCGCTCGCCGGGGACGGTCTCGACCCGGACGGCGGCGAGCCGGTGGCGGGCGGCGTCGACCTCCAGGCGATGCAGCAGCCGACCCAGCGCCCAGGCGCATTCCTGCGGTCCGCGCCCGGCGGAGAGGAACAGGTCGGTCACCGCCGCCCCCGGCGGCGCGTCGGTGCGACGTCAGGCGTCTTGTAGGTGACCAGCGGCACCGTGGTGGTGACCGGGGTGGCGAGGTCGTGTGCCACCAGGTCGCCGATCACCTGTTCGATGCGCTTGTAGGCGGTGGGCGCCTCCTCGAACAGCAGTTGGCGGTCGCCGCACACCACGATCGACCCGACCGGGGTGCGCCGCAGCTCCTCGACGGTGTGCTTGGCCCTGCCCCGGCGCAGCGCGTCGGCGCGGGACATCTTCCGGCCGGCGCCGTGCGCCACCGAGTGGTTGGCGTCCGCGCCCGCGTGCGCGGCCACCAGGTGCGACGGGGTGCCCCGGGTGCCGGCGACCAGCACGTCCCGCCCGTCGCCCGGGGCGGCGCCCTTGCGGTGCAGGTAGTGCCCGTCGCGGATCTCGACCAGGTTGTGGCACTGGTCGACGATCGGCTCGGTGGGCTCGGCCCCGAGCGCGTGGGCGACCCGGGCGGCCAGCAGCCGCCGGTTGAGCGAGCCCCACCGCACCGCGTCGTCGTGCCGGGACAGGTAGGCCGCCGGGTCGGGCGCCGGGCCCGCGCCGTACGCCTCGGTGTGCTCGCGCAGGATCTTCTCGCCCAGCCCGCGCGAGCCGGAGTGCACCACCAGCACGAGGTCGCCGGCGGCCAGCCCGAGCCGGTCGGCGTGCGCCGGCGCGTCGATCGCGCCGACGCGGGCCAGCTCGACGAAGTGGTTGCCGCGCCCGACCGTGCCGAGGCCGTCGAGGTGCCCGGCCGGCACGTCGCCGGTCAGCACCGACCAGGCCGGGTCGTCGGCGTCCCGGTCCGGGTCCAGGGCGCGGTCCAGGTCGGGGAAGCGGGCGGCGAGCCGCTCCGGCACGGCCCGGCGCAGCACGATCGGGAAGACCGCGATGCCGCAGCCGATGTCGGAGCCGACGAGGAACGGGTAGAGCACCGTCGACGCCATGGCCGCGCCGATCGGAGCGCCCTTGCCGGGGTGCAGGTCCGGCATGGCGGCGACGTGCGTCATGCCGTCGAGGGCGGCGACCTGGTGGCACTGGTCGACGGCGGCGGACTCGATCCAACTGCCGGGGGAGGAGAAGACGGAGACGGAGGCGGGCACGGACGCTCGTTTCGTTCGGAAGGGGTGTGGGGAGCGGCGGGGTGCGGTCCGTCAGTACGTCATGACCGACACCCTCCCGGACCCCGCCACGCCCGGCAACCGACTTTTCGTCGACATCGGGTCACCGGCTCCATAGACTCCGGTCGTTCTGGTACCACGAGTCCAGGGAGGACCCACGTGTCGAGCGAAACCCGACCGCACGTCGCCTTACCGCTGCTGGCCCGCCTCGCCGGGGTGACGGTGGCCGCCGCCGCGCTGGTCGCCGGCTCCGCCGTCGCCGCGACCGCGGCGCCGGCCGCCGACCCCGCGCCGACCAAGGGGCCGTGCGCGTACACGCCGACGCCGGACGAGCCGGCGGCCCGGCCGGTGCCGCTGCCGCCGGACCCGCGCCGCACGCCGGACCGGGGCACGGTACGGGTCACCCTGCACACCAACCAGGGGCCGATCGGGCTGACCCTCGACCGCGAGCAGGCGCCGTGCACGGTGCAGAGCTTCCTGCACCTGACCCGGCACCGGTTCTACGACCGGACGCCCTGCCACCGGCTCACCGCGTACCCGACGTTGACGGTGCTGCAGTGCGGTGACCCGTCCGGCACCGGCGAGGGCGGCCCGGGCTACCGCTACCGCGACGAGCTGCCCACCGACCTGCCGCCCGCGCCCACCGACCCGACAGGCGTCCGCCGTCTCTACGCCCGTGGCACGCTGGCCATGGCGAACGCCGGTCCGGACACCAACGGCAGCCAGTTCTTCCTGGTCCAGCGCGACTCGGCGCTGCGCCCCAACTACACCGTCTTCGGGCAGGTGGACGCGGCCGGGCTGGCCACGCTGGACCGGATCGCGGCCGGCGGGATCGCCGCCACGCCGGAGGACCCGGCGCCGGTCGACGGCGCGCCGGCCCAGCCGGTGGAGATCTGCCGGGCCAAGCGGGGTCGCTGACCGGACCACCCCGGCGGGGCGGCCTCGTCGGCCGTCCCGCCGGGGTGTCGCGGCTCGGTCAGGCGGGCAGCCGCCAGACCTGGTTGGCGCCGCCGAAACAGTCCCAGATCTGCAGCCG
Source organism: Micromonospora sp. NPDC051300 (assembly GCF_044455315.1). Classification (NCBI taxonomy): domain Bacteria; kingdom Bacillati; phylum Actinomycetota; class Actinomycetes; order Micromonosporales; family Micromonosporaceae; genus Micromonospora; species Micromonospora sp. NPDC051300. The sequence continues at coordinate 90,477 of NZ_JBITEP010000020.1, forward strand.
GGTGCCGTCGGCGGAGCTGTTGTCGGTGGCGTCCAGACACCGGTTGGACACCGGGTTGCGCAGCGTCCCGTTGCCCTGGGCCTGCCAGACCTGGGCGCCGGTGCCGTTGCAGTCCCAGAGCTGGATCTTCGTGCCGTTGGCGGTGCCGGCGCTCGTCACGTCCAGGCACTTGCCCAGCGCCCGCAGCGTGCCGTCGCCGGCCACGGTCCAGCTCTGCGCGGCGGTGCCGTTGCACCCGTAGAGCTGCACCGCGGTGCCGTTGGCGGTGCCGGCCGCGGCCACGTCGACGCACTTCCCGGCGATGCCGGTGATCGGCCCGGTGCGTCCGGACGGCGGCGGGGTGGTGCCACCGGTCACGGTGTCGTAGATCGCGGTGACCAGCGAGGTCGCGCCGGTGGTGTCCTGGGACAGTTCCCAGTTCATCATCCCGCCCGCGTTGGCCATCGCCCACTGAGTCTTGCGCTTGACCGTCGGGATGCCGTTGTAGCACTGCTGGGCGCCGCCGGCCGTGGTGCAGTCCCGGTTGGCGTTGGCCGGGTCCATGCCGACCAGCGCGGCGTACGTGTAGTAGCCGGGCCGGCTGTAGAAGGGCACGCCGAGCACCGCCTTGGCGGCGGGCAGGCCGCGCGCCTTCCACCCGTTGACGGCGGCGATCGACCAGTCGTAGTTGGCGTGCGGGCTGCCGCCGTCGTACGCCATGATGTTCAGCCAGTCGACCGCGCCGAAGACGGCCGTGCTCACCCCGGTGACGTAGTAGCCCTCGGCGACGACGGCGGCGGTGAGCAGCTTGCCCCGGCTGTGCAGGGCGTTGCCGAGCTGCTGCATCAGCAGCGTGTAGTTGCTTGCGGACGCGCCCGGGTCGGGATATTCCCAGTCGATGTCGACGCCGTCCAGGTTGTACTGGTTGACGAAGGCGACCACGTTGTTGACGAACGCGCCCCGGGCGCCGGAGTTGGCGGCGAGCGCCTCGAACGCGGAGTCGTCGCCGTCGTTCCAGCCGCCGATGGCGATGGAGACCTTGACGTTTGCGGCGTGCCCGAGGGACACCAGCGAGGAGAGCTTGCCGGGGTTCTCCACGGCGCGCAGGCTGCCGTCGCCGTTGGGCAGCACGAAGGCGTAGTTGACGTGGGTGAGCTTGCCGTACTGGATGCTGTTGACGCTGCCGCTCCACGACGGCATGTAGCCGACGCTCTTGAAGCCGTTGGGCAGCACCACCGCTTCGGCGGCGGAGGGGGTGAGGGCGAGCGTCGTGACGGCGGTGGCCAGCGCGAGCGCACCGGCGGCGAGGCGTCGCCGGAGGTGGGGTCTGTGCATCGAGGGCCTTCCCGGGGGACGGGGGCGGACAGGGGGTCTTCCTCGAGGTGGACCAAATATTAAAGAGTATTAACTAAGTCGTCAACGATGGACTTCGATGAGTCACGAGGCGTACGCGGACAGCGTCGCGAGCTGTCCGGCGGGCCAGCCGGTGTTGGCGGTGAACCGCACGCGCAGGTACCGGACTCCGGTGGCCGCGAACGTGAGCGTGGCCTGGTTGCCGGTGGCCGGGTCGAACCGGACGTCGGCCGGGCCGGTGAGCGTGCCGAACGTCGCCCCGTCGGTGCTGCCCTGCGCCGAGAGCGTCTGCGTGCGGGCCTCCCAACCGGCCGGCAGCGCGAGCACCAGGCGCGCCACCGGCCAGGTGGCCCCCAGGTCGACCTGCCACCACTGCGGGAACGCGCTGTTGGCCGACTCCCAGTAGCTGCCCCGGTCGCCGTCGACCGCGTTGCCGGGACCGTACGGTCCGCCCTGCTGGCTGCTCGCCGACGTCGGCCGCCCGGCCGCGAGGTCGCCGGTCGGCGGCTGGCCGCCCCCGACCACCGGCGGGGTGGGCCGCACCGATGTCAGCGCCAACTGCCCCTTGAGCATCCGGCCACCGTCGGCGGTGAGCCGCAGGTAGTAGTCCGACGAGCAGGCCGTGCCGTCCTCGTCGAGCGCCCGGATCCCGGTCCCGGCCGGGGTGGACGCCCCGGTCTCGCTGGTCTTCGCGATCTGGTTGCCCTCGTTGAACTCGTCGAACATCGACACGTAGAGCCCCTGCGAGCCGAGCCGGACCATGTTGTAGAGGTGCCGCCAGTAGAAGTCGCCGTGCCGGCGGTGGCCGGCGGAGAGGTCGCCGGGCATCACGCAGGGCTGGTAGTCGATGCCGTGGGCCGCGCAGTCGGCCAGGTCGGGGACGTTGACGTTGGCGTGGAACCAGTCCAGCCCGTCGAGCGTCCCGGTGCGCCCCACCATCCACGGCGAGAGCATGTCGAACGCCCGGTAGACCTCGCCGAAGCCGGGGCGGGAGTCGTTGATCCCCTGCCGCCAGTAGGTCGGCACCCCGCCGATCACGTAGCAGCCCTGGGCCTTGAGCCAGCGCACCACGTCCAGGCAGGCGTCGGGAGCGAACGGGCGGCCGTCGTCGGCGAAGCCGAAGCCCCAGACGCAGACCACCGGCCGCCCGTTCTGCCGGGCGTACGCCGGTGAGGCGGTGTGCGCCGACATCCTCGTCGTCCAGTCCTCCTTGAGCTGCGTCCGCATCGACGTCCAGCCGGTCACGTCGTACATGACGTAGAACTTGCGGTCGAAGCGCTCGGCCGCCGAGCGGACCTTCGCCGCCATGGCGTCGCGGGTCGGTCCCTCGTCGCCGAACGGGTTGAACCGTTGCAGTGCCGCGGTGTCGCAGCCGTACTCGCGCATCCAGCGGAAGTGGGTGTCCACGGTCTGCTGGTCGTAGGAGGAGAAGAGCGTCGCCGGCCGGCCGTCGCCGAGGTTCGGGTAGGCGGTGGGGTAGCCGCGGGTGTACTCCCGCATGTCCGGCCAGGACACGATCGTGGTGTTGGCCGGTGAGGGGGACTGGAACCGGTCCCGGCTCCAGTGCCACCAGCCGCCGATCGGGGCGCCGTCACCCGGGCAGCTGAACCAGCCCTGGTAGCCGACGGTGACCTTGCCGACCACGTCGCCGGGAGGACTGGCGGCGGACGCTGGGGTGGGGGAGATCGCGAGGTCACCGAGCGCGGTGAGCGCGGACCCGGCCACCAGGGACCGGATCAGGGTACGGCGGGTGGGCGCCATGGGGGACCGCTCCTTCGGGGGAGGAGTAAGAAATTGACGGTCATCATGGCAGTATGCGACGTGGAATTGCAATAGTTAGACAGGTCGATGCAAAAAGCAGCGGGGCGGTCCCGATCGGGACCGCCCCGCTGCCGCGGACTCAGGCGACCGAGGCGGGGAAACGCTCCCAGACCCGGTGCGCCGCCATCAGCCGCTGCAGCTCCTCGAGCACCTGCGCGCCGGAGTCACCGGCGAGCACGCCCGGCGAACCGGCCACCCCGGCCTCCCGCAGCACCTCGGCCCCGGCGCCCCACGCGCCGATCGCCTTGGCGTGCCGCCACGCCTCCTCGACCAGCAGCGTCACCCGCGGGTCGCCGGCACGGGACCCGGGCGCGCCGGCCTTGGCGTCCCGCGCCGGCAGGGCGTCCGGCGCCGGCGCCGGCGCGCCGGCCAGCAGGACCGCGTCGAACTCGACCGATCGGGCGGTGGCGAACGTCCGCTGCACCGGCAGGCCGCCCACCGTGCCGCCGTGCGCGGCGATCAGCAGCGGCACCATGCCGGCGGCGAACACCGCCCGCTGGACCGACGCCACGTCGTCCAGGTCGCCGTCCGCGTCGACCACGATGCCGACCGCCCGCCCGTCCGTCGGCCACTCCCCGCCGACCTGGGACAACGCGGGGCTCGGCTGCACCTCGGTCGGTGGCACGGTGGGCTGCGGCACGGGCAGGCCGAGACCGGTGGCGACCTGCTCGCAGAGCACCGGGTCGACGTTTGCCAGACACTGGAGCTGTCGCTCCTTGATCGCCTGGTGGTAGCACTTGCCCAGCTCGAACGTGTACGCCCGGACGATGTGCTCCTTCTCCACCGGCGACATGCTCGCCCAGAACAGCCGCACCTGGCTGTAGTGGTCGTCGAAGCTGGCCGGCGACGCCCGCACCTTCGGCGCCTCGGCCACCGTCACCGGCACGTCGACGAACGCGTGCTCCCGGTCACCGGCCGGGAACGGGTTGCCGCCGTCGAGCGAGTTCGGCCGGTACGGCGCCACCCCGGCGTGCACCGCGTGCTGGTGGAAGCCGTCGCGCAGCATGTCGTTGACGTCGGCGTGCGGCCGGTTGATCGGGATCTGGGTGAAGTTCGGCCCGCCCAGCCGGGTGAGCTGCGTGTCCACGTACGAGAACAGCCGGCCCTGCATCAGCGGGTCGTTGGTGACGTCGATGCCCGGCGGCAGGTGCCCGACGTGGAACGCCACCTGCTCGACCTCGGCGAAGTAGTTGGTGGGCGTCCGGTTGAGGGTGAGCGTGCCGATCGGCTGCACCGGCGCCAGCTCCTCCGGCACGATCTTCGTCGGGTCGAGCAGGTCGACCCCGGCGAACGTCTCCTCCGGGGTGTCCGGGAAGACCTGGATGCCCAACTCCCACTGCGGGAACGCGCCGGCCTCGATGGCGTCGTAGAGGTCGCGGCGGTGGAAGTCCGGGTCCATGCCGCTGAGTAGCTGGGCCTCCTCCCAGTCCAGCGAGTGCACCCCGAGCTTCGGCTTCCAGTGGAACTTCACCAGCACCGTCGCCCCGGCCTCGTCGACCATCCGGAAGGTGTGTACGCCGAAGCCCTCCATGGTCCGGTAGGACCGCGGGATGCCCCGGTCGGACATGTTCCAGATGGTGTGGTGTTGCGCCTCGGTGTGCAGGGAGACGAAGTCCCAGAACGTGTCGTGCGCGCTCTGCGCCTGCGGGATCTCCCGGTCCGGGTGCGGCTTGCCGGCGTGGATCACGTCCGGGAACTTGATCGCGTCCTGGATGAAGAAGACCGGGATGTTGTTGCCGACCAGGTCGAACGTGCCCTCGTCGGTGTAGAACTTGGTGGCGAAGCCCCGGGTGTCGCGGACCGTGTCCGCCGACCCGCGCGAACCCAGCACGGTGGAGAAGCGGACGAAGACCGGCGTCTCGCGGCCCTTCTTGAGGAAACCGGCCCGGGTGACCTGCTCCGCCGCGCCGTTGGCGACGAAGACGCCGTGCGCGCCGGCGCCCCGGGCGTGCACCACCCGCTCCGGGATGCGCTCGTGGTCGAAGTGCGTGATCTTCTCGCGGAGGTGGTGGTCCTGCAGCAGCACCGGGCCGCGCGGGCCGGCCTTGAGCGAGTGGGCGGTGTCGCGCAGCCGGGCGCCGTTGGCGGTGGTGAGGTACGCCCCCTGCTGCCCCTTGGCGATCTTCGGGACGCCGGTCTCCGCCCCGGTGGGGGTACGCGTGTCCGGCGCGCCCTGCTCGTCCTTGGGCGGCAGCGGAGCGTGCGGTGCGGTGGGCTCGTCGAGCGACGGCGGCGCGCTACCCGGCGCGCCCGGCACGTCGGGGGTCAGTGCCTCGCCGACCTTCTCCACGGCGGCCTCGACGGCGTCCTTGACGACCTGCGCGGGCTTGCTGGATTCCATCAGGACCTGTCCTCCGTTGCGGTGAAATGACCAGGCCCTTCAGCCCCTACCCCGGGTCGGGCCGGGCAAACAAGGACGAATCGCTGGGCACCGCGACGGCGGTCACCACCAGACCGTCGGCCACCAGCCAGCGGCCGTGGAACGCGCGCAACGGCGGCCCGCCGTCGGTCCGGGCGCCGTCGACAAGCAGCCGGGCGGTGAACCGGCCGGCCGGGTCGAGCGTCACCTCCGCCTCCTCGAAACCGAGCCACCGGCCGGTCAACGGATACCACGCCTTGTAGACGGACTCCTTGGCGCTGAACAGCAGCCGGTCCCAGTGCACGCCCGCGTCGCCCGCGCGCAGCCCGGCCAGCCGCTCCGGCTCGCCGGCCGTGGTGACGACGCCGAGCACCTCCGCGGGCAGCGCCTCGTGCGGCTCGGCGTCGACGCCCAGCGACGCCAGCGCGGCGGCCGGGGCCACCGCCGCCGCCCGGTAGCCGTCGCAGTGGGTGATGCTGCCGACCACGCCGGCCGGCCAGCGCGGCTCCCGCCGGGGGCCGGGGCGGATCGGCGCCGGCGGGTACCCGAGCCGGGCCAGCGCCTCGCGGGCGCAGCGGCGCGCGGTGACGAACTCGCGGCGGCGGCCCGGCGCCGCGCGCGCGACCAGATCCTCCTCCCCGGGGTACGGCGGCTCGTCGGGCCGGTCGGCGAACGCCTCGACGACCACCGCCGCCGCCGGCAACAGCGCCTCGATCACCCGGCGTCGCCGAGGATCCGACGCATCGGCCGGGGGTCGCCGCCCCGGCGGCCCCACTCGCGCGGGTAGCCCAGCGACACCTCCTCGAACCGCACCCCGTCGTAGTGGGTGGTGCGCGGGATGTGCAGGTGCCCGTAGACCGCGACGGCGGCCCGGTGCCGCACGTGCCAGTCGGCGGTGCGGTCGGTCCCGCACCACTGCGCGAACTCCGGATACCAGAGCACCTCGGTGGGCTGGCGGACCAGCGGCCAGTGGTTGACCAGCACGGTCGGCAGCGCCGGGTCGGTGGCGTCCAACCGCCGCGCGGTCGCGGCCAGCCGCGCCCGGCACCACGACTCCCGATCCGGGTACGGGTCGGGGTGCAGCAGCATCTCGTCGGTGCACACCACCCCGGACGCGTACGCCGCGCGCAGCGACTCCTCCTTCGTGGTGGTGCCGGGGGCGCGGAACGAGTAGTCGTAGAGCAGGAACAGCGGCGCCACGGTGACCGGCCCGCCCGCGCCGTGCCACACCGGGTAGTCGTCCTCCGGGGTGTCCACGCCCAGCTCGCGGCACATCGCGACGAGCGCCTCGTAGCGCGCCACCCCGCGCAGCGTCACCGGGTCGGTGGGGTGCGTCCACAGCTCGTGGTTGCCCGGCACCCAGACCACCCGGGCGAAGCGGTCGCGCAGCAGCCGCAGCGTACGTTCGACGTCGGCGAACACCTCGCCGACGTCACCGGCCACGATCAGCCAGTCGTCCGCGCTCTCCGGCCGCAGGCCGTCCACCACCGCGCGGTTCTGCGCGTACGACACGTGGAGGTCACTGACCGCGTACAACGCACCCGTCACCCGGCCGATCTTGCCAGTGGCGCTCCCGGAAGGCCAGGGCGCGGGTGGCCTCAGCCGATCCGGTCGGCGACCCGGTCGACGGCGCGCAGCAACTCCCGGGCGATGGCCGGCTCGGCCGCCGAGTGGCCGGCGTCCGGCACGATCCGCAGCTCCGCCTCCGGCCACCGGCGGGCCAGGTCGTACGCGGACGCCGGTGGACAGCACAGGTCGTATCGGCCGTTGACGATCACGGCGGGCAGGTGGCGGATCCGGTCCACCCCGTCGAGCAACTGCCCCTCGGCGAGGAAGCCGCCGTGCACCGCGTAGTGCGACAGGATCCGGGCGATCGGCAGCGCCCGCGCGTCGTCGGTGAAGTGGTCGAGTGTCTCCGGGTCGGGGCGCAGCGACGAGTTCACCGCCTCCCACCGGCCCCAGGCCCGCGCGCAGGCCCGGGCCACGTCGGCGTCCGGGCCGTGCAGGCGGCGGTGGTACGCGGCCAGCACGTCGTCACGCTCGGCCGGCGGGACGGGGGCGACGAACCGGTCCCACTCCTCGGGTTGGAGGTGGCGCAGGCCGCCCTGGTAGAACCAGTCCCGCTCGGCGCGGCGCAGCAGCAGCACGCCGCGCAGCACCAGCCCGGTGACCCGGTCCGGGTGGGCCTGCGCGTAGGCCAGGCCGAGCGTGACGCCCCACGACCCGCCGAACACCAGCCACGACTCGACGCCCAGCCGCCGCCGGATCGTCTCCAGGTCGGCGACCAGGTGCCCGGTGGTGTTGGCGCGGACCTCGCCGAACGGGGTGCTGCGGCCGGCGCCGCGCTGGTCGAACAGGACCGCGCGGTAGCGGCCGGGGTCGAAGAACCGCCGCGCCGCCGGCACCAGGCCGCCGCCCGGCCCGCCGTGCAGGAAGACCACGGGTACGCCGTCCGGCCGCCCCACCTCCTCCACGTGCAGGACGTGGCCGTCACCGACCGGGATCCGGTGGGTGGCGTACGGCTCGACGGGCGGGTGGAGGGGGACGTCGGTCATGCCCGCCGATTGTGCCCGCCGGACGGGCGTCGCGCGGCCCGGTCAGCAGGCGACGTTGCCGCCGAGGTTGTCGAGCAGGGCGTCGGCGACCCAGCCGGAGACACCGGTCGTGGTGTCCCGCAGGTAGGTCCAGGTGTAGGTGGTGTGCCCGTTCGCGCTGACCCGGTCGCCGCTGGCGAAGCAGTGGAAGTCGACGTTGTGGGAGAGCTGGCCGTAGCCCAGCGAGCCGCAGGTGGTGTGCGGGCCGCTGCGGATGTTCACGTTCGTGGCGTTGAAGAGCTGGCCGAACTTGTTGTCGATGTTGGAGTGGGGGTGGGAGCAGCTCGCGCTGGCCGGTGCGGCCCCGCCCACCACCGCGACACCCGCCGCGGCGACGGCCAGCACGAGCGCCGCACCGATCGAGGAAGCTCTGCGCATGCCCATCAACCCCCGGGGAGCCGTGCCTGCAAATTGATCCACATATTTGCATATGGCAAACGACCGTGGCAAGGGAGCGCCACCCCGTCTGGCGGCCGCGAGGCCGTTCAGGCCGGGGTGCGGACGGGGGTCTCCGGGTCGGTGTTCTCCGCCTCGGGCACCGGGCGAGGCGCCGGCGTGCGTACCGCGAACGCGTCGAAGCTCGGCCCGTCCAGCCGCTCGATGAACGGCTCGGCGCTGGGCCGCTCCGCCTCGGACCGTTCGGTCCCCGACTCCGTGTCGGACCGTTCGGCCCTGGCCTGCTCCGCGTCGGACCGTTCGGTCCTGGACGGCTCATTCGGGGACCGGCCGTGCTCGGACCACCCGTCCTCGGGCCGGCCGTTCTCGGACCGCCCGCCGACCAGCGGCTCGGCTGCCGCCGACCCGAGCAGGCGCGCCGCCACCTGCGGATACTCGGCCGTCTCGCCGCCACCCGCGGCGGCCGCCATCACCGCCGCCGCGGCCAGGTCGGCCACCCGCTTCGCCTCCCGCTGCACCCGGGCCCGGGTCTCCTTGGCGTGCTGCTCGGCCAGCTCCGCCGCGCGCCGGGCCTCGTCCAGCCGCTTGGTCTCCGCGGCCAGGTCCCGGCGTACGCCGACCAGCCGCTCCTCCAGCTCGGCGCCGTCGCGTTCGATCGTGGCGATCTCCCCGCGGGTCTGCTCCAGCTCCTGACCGACGGTCTCCAGCTCGGCCTTGAGCTGGGTCAGCGCCTCCTGCCGCTGCTGGATGTCGCGCTGCACGGTGGCGAGCTGCTCCTGGTGCGCCGCGTTCTCCTGGTCGGCCCGCTCGCGCACCTCGGTGGCGTACTGCTGGGCCTCGGCGACCAGCGCGGCGATGTCCCGCTCGGCCGCCACCGCCCGGTCGGCCAACTCCTGCTCGGCCGCGGCCCGCCGCTCGTCCAGCTCCCGGGCCATGGTGGCCTGCCACTGGGCCAGCTCCTGCTGGGCCTTGCTGCGGTTGGCCTGCACCTCCTGCTGGATCTGGGTGCGCGCGGCCTTCACCAGCGCCTCGGACGCGGACCGGGCCTGCTCGACCTGCTGCGTGGTCTGCTCGGTGATCCGCTTCGCCTCCTGCTGGGCCCGGTCGTGCACGGCCTGCCCCTCGGCGCGCAGCCGCTCCGCCAGCTCCCGCACGGCGGTCAGCTCCGCCTGCGCGGTGACCCGCCGCTCCTCGTCCACCCGCTCCTGCTCGGCCCGGCGGGAGGACAGCTCCTCCTCCAGCTCGCGCCGGTCCCGGGCGGCCTGCTCCTGCGCCGCGACCAGCACCTTCTCCGCCTGGGCCTGGAAGTCGTCGGCGCGCTTGGTGGCCATCTCGGTGATCTGGCCGGCCTGCTTCTCGGCCAGGTCGAGGATCTGGTCGACCATCGGACCGAGGTCGCGGAAGGACGCCCGGTCCACCGCCGTCGGACGGTCACGCAGCTCGACCGCCTCGGCCTGCACCCGCTGCATCTGCGCGGTCAGCTCGCGGACCTGGGCGTACGCCCGGTCGCGCGCGACGGTCAGCGAGCCGACCTCGCCGTCCATCTGCTCGACGTAGCGGTCCACCTGACGTTTGTCGTAGCCGCGCAGCGCCGGGTCGAACCGCGGGCGCGCGGACACGTCGTCGTGGGGTGCGAACGGTTCCTCACCGTTGGACATGCGCCATCCTCCGTCGGTTCGCCAGCGCCAGGCCGCGGGGCACGATGAGGCGCAACGGTACCGTGTCCGCGCGCGCCGTCGAGCCCGCCCCGCCCCCGGCCCGCCGGTCGGGCGGACGGTCAGACCGGGAAGTGCGCATTCCCCGCCGTCAGTCGGATGGTGAAACCGTCGGCGTCCCGGTGGTGGGTCACGTGGTCGCAACTCTGGTGGCTGATCCACAGCCCCAGGCCACCCTCGGTCCCGTCGCCCGCCGGCAGCAGCCCGGCGTACGGGTCCTTGGGGCCGGGACCCCGGTCGTGCACGGCCACCACCATCCGGTCCGGCCCGCGCCACAGTTGCAGGCGCACCGGCGCCGTCCCGTGGCGCAGCGCGTTGCACACCACCTCGCTGACAGCCATCACCAGGTCGTCGACGTCGTCCGGCGGGAGCAGGCCGGCGTCGGCGGCGCGGACCGCCTCCCGGGCCCCGGCCGGCGTCGGGTCCGCCAGCTCGACCACCGGAGTGGTGTGCTGCAACGGGTCCGGTGGGGCCGGGCGGCACTCGGCCAGATAGCTGGCCGGCTCGGTGTAGACCCCGGTCGGCTCGTGGACGTCGCCCGGCCCGGTGAGCCGGGGGTGGGTCCGGGTCACGTCGGTCAGCACGTGCGGCGGCGTGACCCGCCGGTCGTAGGCGCAGATGCCCCAGAGCGGGAAGTCGTCGTAGACCTGGTTGATCGCCGACTCGTAGCGGGCCCAGGCGTCCCACGTCGCGCCGAGCAGCAGCGGGGGCAGCTCGCCGGCCATCCGGATCTGCGTCGTGCCGCCCGCCATGAACGACCCGAGGCACTCCCGGTAGGCGCGGATCGCGGCAGCGGGCCGGGCGTAGACGTCCCCGCCGGGCAGGAAGGTGACGTCCGCGCCGGCGGGCAACGCCCGGCGGAGGAGCGCGGCGTTGCGCTCACCGAAACTCACCGCCGTACGCTCACCGGCCTCGATCCCGCCGAGCAGGAACGGCACCACCACGGCCAGCAGTTCGTCGTCGGAGTCGTAGAGGAGCGCCTCGTGGAAGTAGCCCTCGTGCCCGGCCGCCGCCCCGGTCCTCATCGGACCACCTCCACCCGTACCTCGGCCAGGTCCAGCAGCGCGACCAGTCGGGCCGTGGCCCGGCGGCGGGTGCGCAGCACCGCGACCGCGTCGTGGCGGCGGGCGTGCTCGCCGAGACGCAACAGGGCGCGGTGGTCGACGAAGCGCAGGTCGGTCGCGTCGAGGACGAGCCGTCCGGCCACCGGCCGCGGGTCGGCCCGCTCCAGCGCGGTGGCGAAGAGGTGCTCGTCGGTCGGGTCCAGCTCGCCGGTGAGCGCGGCCACCGCGTCGCCGTCGGCGGCGTGCAGCCGGAACGGCACGTCGGCGTTGGTCACCGGGTGCAGGCAGGCCAGTTCGGCGATCGCCGCGTCGCCGAGCACCCGCCGGTCGTAGGCGCAGACCGCCGCCATCGGCCGGTGCCGGATCCAGTGGTCGACGCGGTGCTCGTAGCGGGCGAACGCGTCCCGCTGCGCCGGGGTGCGGACCAGGTCGGTCGCCTCGGCCAGCACCCGCAGGCCGGTGTGCCCGGCGCCCAGCGCCTCCTCGGTGGCCCGCACGTACGCCCGGACCTGCGCCTCCGGGTCGACGACCTCGTCCCGCCGGTAGGTCTCGTCGACCCGGTGGAGCCGCACCGCGCCGGACCGGTGCGCGGCGGTGAACCCCGGCACCGACGCCAACCGGCGGGCCACCGCGGCCGGCTCCTCCGGGCCGACCAGCCAGACCTGCTCGCCCGCCGCCAGGCCGATGCCGAGCTGCTCGACCGCCCGGGCGTGCAGCGTGGCCGGGTCGTCGTAGACCAGACAGACGTGGCCGTGGCCCCGTTCCGTCGTGTTCCCGCCGGTCACCGGCTCCGCCTCATCGGGCCATTCTAGGCTGCGGGAAGCTGGAGACCCCGCCAGGCCGTCGCCTCGAGCGGCGGATCGCCCAGCTCGAACTCCGCCCAGTTGTTCCAGTACGCGATCGCGTCCACGTCGCTCTGCTGACGCAGCCACGTCACGTGGTCCCGGACCGCCTGGGCCCGGCCCGCGCCGGTGGGATCGGTCGTGGTCCGGCTCAGCCCGTACTCCGGCACCAGCAGCCTGATCCCCGGATAGGCGGCGCGGACCTTGCCGAGGGCCACCCCGAACATCCGGGAGGCTGGCCAGTACGTCGCGGTGTCCCGCGAGTAGCAGTCCACCCCGTAGTGCGTCATGCCCGGATAGCCCCAGTCGGTCGGATTGCCGCCGCCCTCGTCCAACCAGTAGCGGGTGACGATCGGGCCGTGCCCGAGCACCCACCGCCGGTTGCGGTGCCCGGCCACGATCTGGGTCACCCGGCCGGCGGTCGCCCGGTACGTCGCCGGGGCTACGTCACCCATCGGCTCGTGGTACCAGGTCAGGTATACGGGCCGGCTCACGCCGTCGAGCCAGCCGGTCAACTGCTCGACGTCGTCCTTCCAGGAGACGTGCATGACGGCCGCCGGCGCGTCGACGAACTTGCCGGCGTTCAGCGCGGGCAGCTCCGGCAGCGCGTCGGCGTCCGGGCCGTCGGTGCCGAAGTCGCGCATGTAGCGGATGCCCGGATAGTCGGCGACGATCCGTTGGGTCCGCGCGCCCTTCTCGGCGCTCATACCCACCAGCAGCGGCACCGTCAGCGTGGTGCTGCCCGTGCCGGTGCGCCCGGCGCCGTCGCGCGCGGTCGCGGTAAGCGTCACCGTGCCCCGGCCGGCCAGCACGGTGACGGTGAAGCGGGTCGGGTCGGACCCGCCGGCCGTGACGGTGACGCCGGGCGAGGCGCTGGTGAGCTGGATCGTCAACGGGACGCTGAGGTCCACCCGGACCGGGCCGTCCCAGGCCGCCCCGGTGGGGTCGCTGACCCGGCCGGAGAAGGTCAGCAGCCGCGAGTCGGGATGGTAGGCATCGACCCGCACGGTGGTCGACTGCCCGGGGAACAGGACGGGGTCGTCGGCGGTGACGGAACGGACGACGGGTGCGGCCATGGCGTGCTCCTTCGGACGTGTTCCTGGCGCTCCGGCCGCACGTCCTCGGGTGGCCAGAATGGCTCTGACCTGCGCTTTCACCAGCTTGCCTCGCTTCGGAGCGGATCGCCACGGGCCGCCGCAGATGGTGCGAAACCCGGCGGGTGGGTTTGCCGGGCACGCTGGGCGGTACTGCCCGGGGGACGACACGAGACGGTGGGGGAGTGAGGCGCACGTGGACGTGAACGATCTGCTGACCGAGGCGTACGGGCGGTTGCCGGACCTCGTCGCCGGGGCGCTCGACGGGCTCGACCCGGAGCAGTTGCGCCAGGCGCCGGCCGACGGGGCGAACCCGGTGGGCTGGCTGGTCTGGCACCTGACCCGGATCCAGGACCACCACGTCGCCGACCTGCTCGGCGAGGAGCAGATCTGGGTCACCGGCGACTGGACGCGGCGGTGCGGCCTGCGCCCCGATCCCGACGACACCGGATACGGCCACGGCCCCGAGCAGATCGCCGCCGTGCGGCCGTCCGACGGCGGCGTGCTGCTCGACTACCACCGGGCGGTGGTCGAGCGGAGCCTCGCCTACCTGCGCGGTCTCGGGCCGGACGACCTGGACCGGGTCGTCGACGACAGGTGGGACCCACCTGTCACCCTCGGCGTGCGGCTGGTCAGCGTGCTCGACGACGACCTGCAGCACGCCGGGCAGGCCGCGTACGTGCGCGGGCTCATCCGGCGGGACTGACCGCCGCCCGGGCCCGCCGCAGCGCGGCCTGCCCGAGCAGGTGGCAGGCCTGCGCCTCGGGGGAGGTGCCCGGGCCGGCGAAGTCCGGCGCCCCGCTGACGCCGGTGACCCGCCCGAGCCGGTCCACCCGCCGGCCGGCGGCCGCCAGCAGCTCCGCCCCGGTGTCGAGTCACGCCGGCGGCAGCCAGCCGTCGGCCACCCCGGTCAGCGCCGCGTACCCGAGCAGTTGGGCGGTGTTGGCCTCGGTGAACGTGCCCGGGTCGTCGAGCACGTCGGGGAAGAGCCCGTCCTCGGTGCGGTGGCGCAGGCAGGCGGTCAGCACCTCCTCGGCGTGCCCGGCCAGCTCGGCGCGTACCCCCGCCGGCCAGCCCGGCGCCAGGCGCAGCGCCCGGGCGATCCCGGCCACCACCCAGCCGTTGCCGGTGCCCCACGGCTGCGGCCGGTCCAGCTCGCCCCGGTCGCTGTCCCAGCGGGCCGCGTAGAGGCCGGACGCCGGGTCGTGCAGCCGGCGCCGGTGCCCGGCGACCTGGGCGGCGGCCAGCTCGGTCCGACCGGTGAGCGCGAGCAGCGGCACCACCATGTAGACCGTGTCGGCCCACACCTGGCGGCTGTCGAGCAGGTGGAACAGGGTGCCGTCGGCGTCCCGGGGCGCCCGGCGGGTCAGCCAGTCGAGCTGCGCGGCCAGCGCGTCGGCGTACCTCCGCTCCCCGGTCGCGGTCGCCGCGTGCCGGACCACCTCCCCGCAGGCGGCGCCGTTCACCGCGCCGACCGAGCCGGCGAACTCGCCGAGCCGGCCGTCGGGGCGCTGCCGGGTCACCGCGGCGTCCGCGACAAGCAACGCCGCCTCCGGCCGGCCGAGGTCGAGCAGCGCCTGCCCGGTGAGGCCCTGCTCCCAGGACTCCCGTTGCATCGCCAGCAGCGCCGTCAGCACCCGCTCGGTGCTGGCGTCCCCGGTGGTCGACATGACCGTCGAGTACCCGTTTCGCCGGCCCGTCTCACCCGGACCGGGTGAGTTGGACTCACCCGGCCGGCGGGAACGCTGCGGCACGGGCGATGCCGCGTACACGGTCCGCCGCCACCAGAGGACGAGGGAGGCACCGATGAGCACGTCGGCGGCGGAGCACCTGGCCCGGGCGGCGGCCGGCCGGCACCCGGAACTGCCCGAGACGACGTCCGGCACGGTCCGGCTGGACATGCGGGAGGGCGGCCGGACCGAGCACTGGTATCTGACCATCGACCGTCAGGACGTCCGGGTCGAGCGCTCGGCCGAGGAGGCGGAACTGGTGGTGCGTGCCGACCGCGAGGTGTTCGACCAGATCGCGGCCGGGCGGTTGCACCTGGCCGCCGCGCTGCTGCGCAACGACCTGGCCGGGCAGGGCAACCTGCGGCTGCTGATGACGCTGCGCCGGCTCTTCCCGGGCCCGCCGGGCGCGCGGCACCCCCGCGACGTGGCGGGCGTCCCCTACCGGCCGGTGCCCCGATGAAGCAGGAACTGGTGTCGGTCCTGGCCGGCAACGCCTTCGCCATGGGCGACGCGCAGGGCGACATGGAAGCCCACCCGTGCGCGCCGATCGGCCTGTTCTCCTTCGACACCCGGTTCCTGTCCCGGTGGGTGCTCACCGTCGACGGCGAGCGGTTGCAGGCGCTCTCCCGCGACGACCTGACCTACTTCGAGACCCGTTTCGTGCTGGTGCCCGGCGCGGCCAGCCACTACGTCGACGCCGACGTCTCGGTGATCCGGCACCGCTGCCTCGACGAGGGATTCCACGAGCAGCTCACGGTGCTGAACCACGCCGCCGAACCCGCCGAGTTCACCGTCCGGATGGAGATCGGCAGCGACTTCGCCGACACCGCCGAGATCCGCCACCCCGGCCCGCGCCGGCCGACCGCCACCACCGATCCGCAGCGTCGCGAGCTGCGGATCCGCCACCGGCGCGGGCGGTTCACCCGGGAGACGTGCGTCGCCAGCACCGCCCCGGCCGACGTCGACCAGCGGGGGATGACCTTCCGGATCCGGGTCGAGCCGAACGGCGCCTGGCGCACCGACCTGCACGTCAGCATGGTCATCCAGGGCGCCGGGGAACGGGACCTGCGGTCCGACATCGACTCCCACCGGGAACAGGTCCGGCGGTCCATGCGCGACGACCTGGCCCGTTGGTTCGAGCAGGCGCCGGAGCTGGTCGCCGACCGCAAACCGCTGGCGGCCGCGTACCGGCAGGCCCTGACCGACCTGGCCGCGTTGCGCTACACCCCGCTGGCGTACGCCGAGCGGGTGCCGGTCGGCGGCCTGCCCTGGGCGATGACGCTGTACGGCCGCGACGCGCTGGTGACCTGCCTGGCGACGCTGCCGTTCACGCCGGAGCTGACCCCGGCGACGCTGCGGATGCTGGCGCTGTCGCAGGGCGGCCAGCTCGACGACTACCACGACGAGGAGCCCGGCAAGATCCTCGGCGAGCTGCGGTACGGCGAGGCGGCGGCGTTCGGCGACGAGCCCACCGCGCTCTACTACGGCGCGGCCGACACCACCCCGCTCTTCGTCGTCCTGCTCGACGAGTACGAGCGCTGGACCGGCGACGCCGACCTGGTGCGGCAGTTGCGCCACCCGGCGCGGATGGCGCTGGACTGGCTGACCGAGTACGGCGACCCGTACGGCGACGGCTACCTGCGCTACCAGCCGCGCAACACCACGAACGGGGTGGCCAACCAGACCTGGCGCAACTCGCCGGAGGCGATCGTCGACAGGCACGGCGTCGAGCCGCCCTACCCGCGGGCCACCGCCGAGTTGCAGGGGTACGCGTACGACGCGCGCATCCGGGGCGCCCGGCTGGCCCGCGAGTTCTGGGACGACGAGGAGTACGCCGAGCGGCTGGAGGCCGACGCGGCCCGCCTGCGGGAACGGTTCAACCGGGACTTCTGGCTGCCGCAGCGGGGCTACTACGCGCTGGCGATCACCCCGGACGGGCAGCCCGTCGACGCGCTCACCTCCGGCCTCGGGCACCTGCTGTGGAGCGGGATCGTGGCACCCGAACGGGCCGACTCGCTGGCCGCCCACCTGTGCGGGCCGGACCTCTTCTCCGGCTGGGGCGTGCGCACGTACGCGGACGGGCAGCGGCCGTACAACCCGGTCGGCGCGCACCTCGGCGCGGTCTGGCCGTCGGACAACGCGCTCGTCGCCGCCGGCCTGCGCCGTTACGGCTTCGACGCCGAGGCCGCGCAGGTCGCCGCCGGGGTGCTCGCCGCCGCGGAGACGCTCGGCGGGTCGGTCCCGGAGGTGATCGCCGGCTATCCGCGCCGGCTCACCAAGTATCCGGTGCAGCTACCGGCGGCGGGACGGCCGCAGTCGTGGGCCTCCGGCGGCCTGCTGATGCTGCTCGCGACCATGCTGGGGCTGCGGCCGTGCGCGGACAACCTGCTGGTGGACCCCGCGATCCCCGCCGGGTACGGCCGGATCGAGCTGCTCGACGTGCCCGGCCGCTGGGGCCGCACCGACGCGTACGGCCGGGAACGTGCCGGTGGCCGGCGCCTGCGCGCGGCCTGAGCCCGACCGCGCCGCCCGTCAGGAGGGGGCGCCGGCCCGGTCGGGGGCGTCGACCGGGGGTGCCTCCGGACGGGCGGGGCGGCGGGCGAGCAGCCGGTCGACGCCGACGAAGAGCAGGCCGAGCAGCCAGAACACGGCGGCGAACCCGAGCGCGCTGACCCCGACCCCGTCGTAGCCGAGCTGCCCGGCGTCGAGGAACGGGTACGGGTAGCGGTGCACCACGAGCCCGCGCACGAGCGCGAACCCGAGGTAGCCCAGCGGGAAGACCAACCACCAGGCCGCGTACCGGAGGCGCAGCCGGCCGCGCCCGTCGAACAGCGCCCAGTCGGCGATCGCCAGCAGCGGCACCACCGTGTGCAGGAGCTGGTTGCCCCACCACTCGCCCGGGTCCCGGTGCGGCTGGGCCATCGCGAACGGGCTGGCGGGGTTGGCCAGCACCAGGTGGTAGACCGTGCCGGTGATGGTGATGTAGAGGGTCACCGCGCCCTTCAACACGCTGGGCGGCTCCGGCCGGCCGCTCGCCGCGCACCAGGCGGCGTAGCCGGCGAGGACGCCGACCGCCACGTTGCTCTGGATGGTGAAGTAGGGCAGCAGGCCGGTCACCGTGGCGGGGCCGAGCGCGGTGAGCACGACGCCGGCCACCACGCCCAGCACCACGGCCAGGCGGAGGAGGATCGCCGCTCGGCGACGCCCGGGGGTCATCGGCGCAAGTTACCAGCCGGTCGTCAGTCGGCGCGCGGGCCGGTCGGCTCGTCCGACTCGGGCACGGAGTGGCCCGGCCGTCTCGGGGAGCCGGACAGCCGGCCGGCCGGCGACCGGGCCGTGTCGCCCTCGGGGTCGCCCGGCGTGCGGGCGGCGCCGGACTCCGGGGCGGGGGTGCCGGACGGTGGTCCGCCGGTGCCCGGGTCGGGTCCGCCCCGGGTCGGTGGCGCGGTGGGCGGGCCGTTCGGGAGGACGGTGGGACCCGTCGGCGACGGGGTCACCGGCGAGCCGGAGGCGTCGAGCAGCGCGGCGCAGTAGCCGGGCACCCGGGCCGGACCGCCGGCGGCCGCCACCAGGTCGGCGAAGGCCGGCGCGTCGAGGGCGCGCCCCCGTTCCGCCTCGGTGACGGCCCGGTAGGCGACGCAGAGCCCGGCCGGCGTCGACAGGTCGGGCGCCCCGGCGGTCGGACCGGTGCCCGGGCGGGTGGGGCGGGCCGAGCGGACCGGGCCGCCCGTGGGCGGGGCGGCGGTGGTGCTGGTGGTGCCGGTGGTGCGGTCGGGTGGCGGCGTCTCGTCCCGGGGGGTGCCGGGCAGGGACCCGGTCGCGGCGGCCAGCGCGACGCCGCCGGTGAGCGTCGCGATCAGGGCGGCGCCGGCGAGCTTGACGCTGAGCAGGGTGGCGAGACGTCGAGTGGGGCGGCCGTCCGCGCCGACCTCGCCGGGCCGCCGGCGGGCGGAGCCGCCCGCCACCCGCCCGACGCCGACGTGCGCCGCCCGGGCGGCGCGGAAGTGTGTGACGGCGGCCGCCTCGCCGTCGAGTTCACCCGAGCGGGGCCCGGCCCGGACGGCGTCGAGGCACTGGACGAGCGCCAGGGGAGCGGCGGGCACGCCCGGGTGCGAACCGTCGAGCAGCCGCTCGACGGTTTCCTGGTCCAGGCCGGATGCATCCATCTCGTGACCCTCAGCGCCACGACCTGCCCGAGCGTCACACGTCGCGCGCCTCGCGGCGGGTGAGGCCGGTCACCCGGCGCCGCCGGGCCGGTCAGCCCATTGTCTTCGCGCCGTCGATCGACTCGCGGATGACGTCGGCGTGACCGGCGTGCTGGGAGATCTCGGCGATCAGGTGCAGCAGCACCCGACGCACCGTCCAGGAGGCGCCCGGGGCGAACCACGGCTCGTCCGGCAGCGGGTGCGCGGTGTCCAGGTCGAGCGTGGCGACCAGCGCGTCCGTCTCGGCGGCCACCCGGTCGAACTCGGCGAGCAACCCGGCAAGCGTGTCGCCCTCGACCATCCGGAACTGGCCGGCCCAGTCGACCGGCTCGCTGCGCATCGCCTCGGCGCCGCCCGCCGCGAAGCGCGCCCAGCTCCGCTCGGTGATCGCCACGTGTTTGACGATCCCGCCGAGGCACAGCTCGCTGGCCGTGCTGCGGCGCGCCGCCTGCTCGTCGTCGAGCCCGGTCACGGTCTGGCGCAGGAAGCCGCGGTGCCGGCGCAGCGAGTCGAGCAGGTCGGCCCGCTCGCCGGTGGGAGCCTGGTCGGTGACGTCCATGTCGCCCGTTCCTTCCGATCGGAGATCCGGGGTCACCGTACGACGTCGTACCGACACTTCCGGCGTTCCACACCGGAGCCTCCGGTTGCCTGTCGCACGGGTTCGCGGTGAACTGAATGACATGGGTGTCATCAAGGTGGGCACGTCCTCGTGGGCCGACGCGATGCTGGTCCGCTCCGGCTGGTACCCGCGCGCGGCGAACACCCCGGCCGGCCGGCTGGGCTGGTACGCCGAGCACTTCGGACTGGTCGAGGTGGACACCTCGTACTACGCCGTGCCGGCGGTGGAGACCACGACGACGTGGGCGGACGCCACCCCGCCCGGCTTCACCTTCGACGTCAAGGCGTTCCGGCTGTTCACCGGCCACCACACGCCTGTCGACGCGCTGCCCAAGGACCTGCGCCCGGCCGGCGGGCCGAGCCGGATCCGCTGGCGCGACCTGCCCGCCGGGGCGTACGACGAGTTGTGGGCCCGGTTCCACGCGGCGCTGGCCCCGCTCGCGGCGGCCGACCGGCTCGGCGCCGTGCTGTTGCAGTTCCCGCCCTGGCTGGCCCGCGGCGACGCGGCCCGGCGGCGGATCCTGGCCGCCGCGCAGCGGTGCCGGCCCCACCCGGTCACCGTCGAGCTGCGGCACTCCTCCTGGTTCGCCGACGACGCCGTGGTCGACACGGTGACGTTCCTGCGCGAGAACGGGCTCGGCTACGGCTGCGTGGACATGCCGCAGGGGCACGTCTCCTCGGTGCCGCCGATCCTGGTCGCCACCACCGACCTGGCCGTGGTCCGGTTCCACGGCCACAGCGAGGCGTGGGAGAGCGGCGACAAGAAGGAGCGGTTCCGCTACGCCTACGGCGACCGGGAGCTGCGGCACTGGTCGGTGCTGCTGCGCGAGCTGGCGGACGGGTGCGCCGAGCTGCACGTGCTGATGAACAACTGCTGCGGGGACCAGGCGCAGCGGGACGCCCTGCGCCTGGCCGACCTGCTCGGCGTGGTGCCCGCCCCCGCACGGGCCTGAAGGTTTTCCCGCCGACCTCGCGGGTACCGGCCGGGAACGACAGCGAGGGGGGACACGTGGAGGAGCGGCGGGACGAGACGACCCCGGACGACCGGGATCCCCGGGCGACCCGGGACGCCGAGGAGGCGCACGGCGGCAGCATGGCCCCGGGCGTGGTGGACGACACCGGGCACCCGGTGGCCGGTTCGCCGGTGCCGGCGAACGAGCAGGCCGCGCCGGGCCGCCCGGGCGAGGACGGCACCGGCTCCTGAGGCGGGCCCGGAGAGCACGAGCACCGCGCGGCCGGTGGCCCACCCCGATGTGGGTCGCCGGCCGCGCGGTGGTCTCAGCGGCCGGAGGCGACCAGGTGCCGGCCGGCCGCGCCCATGGCGGCCATCTTGCCGAGGTTCTTCGGCGCGGACATCAGCCCGCCGGCCCGGTCCAGCATCCCGCGCAACACCTGGGTCGGCTTCTGCTGCTCGCTCATGTACGCGGTCATCACGACCAGCGCCCCGGTCATCGCCGGCACCGCCCACTGCAGCAGCTTCATCTGCCGTTGGCTGGCGGCGACGTTCGCCGGGGTGTGGTGGTTCGGTTCGGTGGTGCCCTCGACCGGAGGGCCGCCCGCCTTCTCCAGCCGCATGCCGACCAGCCGGCTGTAGCCGGTCACCGCAAGCGCGCCGACGGTCAGTGCGGTCTTCACCGCGCTCGCCTTGCCCACGCCGGACTGCCGGGCCATCCGCGGGCTCTCGGTGACCAGCTCGCCGACCGCCCCGGCCAGGTGGGCGCCGATCGCCGCCGCGTTCACCGGGGTCCACCGCGCCCAGCCGGCCGAGGCCACCGGCAGCCGTTGAGTCGTGTCGTCGATTCGTGCCGCCGCGCCGTTGACGCCGAGCGCCCCCATCAGTGAGCCGCCGAACCAGGCCGCCAGGCCCAGGTCGTGCATCGAGCGCAACGCGGTATGCCGTTCGGACATCTGATCCCCCTCCGCCGTGTTCGGGCGGTGCGGCATACCCGTCCTCGGCGCGGTCACGCCCCCGAGTCGCGGGCGGGCAGCGAGCGGGCGAACGCGGCCACCCGGGCGGCCAGCGGCGCGGCGGCGCGTACCCAGGTGAAGTGGTCAAGCGCGGCGCCCGCCTCGGCGACCGTGTAGCGGTGCCGGGTCACCGGCGCGGCGGCCAGCTTGTCGCACAGGTGGTCCAGCGTCTCGTGCGGCGTGTACTGGTCGTCGTCGACGCTGACCGCGAGCACCGGCGTCCGGACGTGCCGCACCGCGGCCTCGGTGTCCACCCCGTCGAGCGCCGGGAACCGCCCGGTGCGGGCGGTGTGCGCCCAGTCCCGGATCACCCCGCGCGCCTGCCGGCCGCCGAACCCCCAGCCCGGCCAGATGCCGAGCAGCCGGGCCGCCGCCGCGATGCCCTGGGTGTACGGCAGCACGCCCCAGCCGCGCCGCCCCGGATACCGCCGCCACCAGGGCAGGCCCACCGCCACCAGGGCCAGCCCGTCCACCCGGCCGGCGTCGTGCAGCGCCTGGTGCAGCACCGCGACCTGCCCGCCGAGTGAGTGCCCGAGCAGCACCCGGACACGCCCGTCCAGCCGGGGCTTGAGCGCGTCCAGCACCGCGCCGACGTCGGTGGCCAGCTCGGCGTAGCCGTACCGGCAGGCACGGGACGGGGCGGGGGTGCTCTCCCCGGTGCCGCGCAGGTCCGCCACGATCACCGCGAGCCCGGCGTCGCGCAGCGCGGCGGCGAACGGCCGGTAGTAGCGGGCCCGCACGCCCATGGCGGGCCAGATCAGCACCACCGGGGCGCCGGGCGGTCCGTCCGGTTCCGGGTGGATCTGCACGCCGATCCGCGCGCCCTCGACGTCCACGTACTCCTGGATGTACTCGCCACTCACCGGCCCAGCGTAGCTACCGGTGAGTAGCAAAGGGGAGCGGACCCGCGTCCACGCCACCGACGCGCCCGACCAGTACGGCGCGCCGGTCGCCGGCGGACTCCTGTGCCGCCGTCGGACGCGGCGGCGAATCGACCCGTGTCGCGATCGGCGTCGACTGGCTAGGGTTCTAAGCGTGAGGCTCAACCGGTCGACCGACATGGCGCTGCGCATCGCCATGCTGACCGCCGCGTCCCCGGTCCGTGCCACGGTGGACGAGCTGGCCACCCGGCTCGCGCTGCCCCGCAGCCACGTCGCCAAGGTGGTCCAGCGGCTGCAACGGCTCGGTGTCCTGGTGACCATCCGGGGCCGCTCCGGCGGGGTGGCCTTCGCCGAGCACGCCGGTGAGCTGACCGTCGGGCAGGTGGTCCGCGCGTTCGAGGGCGACGACGAGGTGGTCAACTGCTTCGAGCCGGCCTGCCCGCTGGTCGGCGGCTGCCGGCTGCGCGGTGAGCTGCGACGCGCCCAGGCCGCGTTCCTCGCCGTGCTCGACGGGGTGCCCCTCGGCGACCTGGTCGACGGGCCGGCCGGCCCGCTCCTGCTCAGCCTCGGCGCGCTCCCCGCGGCCCGCTGATGGGCGTCTCCCACCCGATCTTCGCCCGGGTCTTCGCCCGCGCCAGCGTCGCCATGGACGACGCCGGCGCCGCCGCGCACCGCCGCCGGCTGGTGGCCGGGCTGCGCGGCCGGGTGGTCGAGGTCGGCGCCGGCAACGGGCGCAACCTGGCGCACTACCCGCCGGCCGTCGACCACGTGCTCGCCGTGGAGCCCGAGCCCCGGCTGCGGGCCCTCGCCGGCGCCGCCGCCCTCGCCGCCCGGGTGCCGGTGACCGTGGCGGCCGGCCTGGCCGAGGCGCTGCCGGTCGCCGACGGCGTCGCCGACGCGGTGGTCCTCTCGCTGGTGCTCTGTTCGGTGCCGGACCAGGCGGTCGCGCTGGGCGAGGCGCGCCGCGTCCTGCGACCCGGCGGCGAGCTGCGCTTCTACGAGCACGTGGTGGCGGAGACACCGGGCCTGCGCCGGGCCCAACGGATCGCCGACGCGACGCTCTGGCCGCTGTTCTGCGCCGGCTGCCACACCGCCCGCGACACCGTGGCCGCGATCCGGGCGGCCGGCTTCACGGTGACCGACGTCGACCGGTTCCACTTCCCCCCGTCCGGCGTCCCGGCCCCCGCCTCGCCGCACGTGCTCGGCGCCGCGACCCGACCCTGACCGGTCCCGGCACGGGCCGGCGCCCCCGGTGCGGGGACGCCGACCCTGCCGTCAGCCGACCGCGATCGTGCCGTCCGGGGCGCGTACGCAGGAGACCGTGCGGGCGGCGGTGACCGCGGCGCCGCTCAGGCAGCGGCCGAGCACCTGGTGACCGGCCGCGCTGGGGTGCCACGACTCCTGGCAGGTCTGGAAGTAGGTGCCGCAGGCGTTCGCGATCCGCTGGATGTCGAGCTTGTCGTAGCCGGAGAGGCTGGTGACGAAGACGCCGCTCGGGCCGTCCATCAGCCGGATCGGCGTGGCCAGCGCGTTGGCCGGGCTGCCCGCCGACTCGCACAGCCGCGCGCCGTCGAACGCCCGCTGCACGTTCAGGTAGACCAGGTCGTCGTTCGGGAACTCGGCCGCCAAGGTGCTCCGCACCGAGCCGACCAGGGTGCCGAGCCCCTGGGAGAAGCGCTGCCCGGGCGCCAGGCTGGCCCGGTGGATCGGGCAGCCGGCCGCGTACCGCTCGGCGCCCAGGGCGCGGAACTTGTCCCGGGTGTCGTCGCGGCTGTCCTCACTCCAGTAGCTCTGCTCCAGCTCGTACGGCAGCGGGTTGGTGTAGTCCTGGAACACCACCCGGTGCTGACCGTCCGCGTCGACCTCGTCGAGCGTGGCGAGCAACTGCCGCAGCGCCGCCGTGGTCTCCGCGGTGGCCGAGGCGAACTGCGCCGCGGTGCCCAGGTCGGCGTCGGTGCACGGCTTCTGCTCCACCGGCCCGCCCAGGTAGGCCCAGAACTCCCACCAGCCGGTCCAGGCGTCGGCGATGAACCGGTTGGCGCACTTCTCCGCCACGCTGCCGAACGTGAACGAGCTGTTGTTCGAGCCGAGCCCCACCAGCACCAGGTCGATGTCGTGGGTGCGGGCCACCGACCGGAGCTGGTCGAGCTGGGCGGCCACCTGCCGTCCCTTGGCCCGGTTGGCCGAGGCGTTGGCGATGTCGTACGGCTGCCCGCCCGAGCAGGCCAGGTTGAACCGCGCGGCGATGCCCGGCAGGTCGGCCCGGAACAGCGAGGCGTTCGGCGACCGGTGGCAGAAGTAGGCGTTGGCGTTCGCCGCCGACCAGCCGGGGAAGCCCTGCGCGACGCCGTTGACGTCGACCACCGGGGTGTACCCGCCGGCGCCCTCGCCGCTGATGAAACTGTCACCCAAGGCCACCGCGGCGGTGGGCAGCGCCGCGGCGGCGGGCCCGGCGGGCGCCACGGCGGCCGGCAGCGCCACCGTGGCGAGCGCCAGCGCCGCCGCGACCACGGAACGACGGAACACGGACATGCCCCACCTCACCCTCACCCATCGAAACATGAAAGATTCTTCAAGGGGGCGATCAGATCACGGGCGTGTGACGGGCGTCAATGGCCGGACATCGGGCTCAGCCCCGGCGGAACTCCGCGCGCCAGCGCAGTCCGCCGTCCGGGGCGGTGATCTCCTCGATCCGCGTCGCCGCCAGCCC
This sequence comes from Micromonospora sp. NPDC051300, assembly GCF_044455315.1. NCBI lineage: Bacteria > Bacillati > Actinomycetota > Actinomycetes > Micromonosporales > Micromonosporaceae > Micromonospora > Micromonospora sp. NPDC051300. Next base: position 115,806 of record NZ_JBITEP010000020.1, read on the forward strand.
GCCCACGCCGAACGACTCGACCTCGGCCCGGGTCAGCGGCCACGGCGGGCCCTCCACCGCCTCGTCCGGCCGCCGGCCCGCCGCGATCACCAGCAGCAGCCCGCCCGGTGCGACCAGCCGCCCCACCGCCGCCGTGGCCGCCGCGCGTAGGTCGACCGGCAACGCCTGCACGTTCATGCTCTCCAGCACCAGGTCGAACCCGTCCGACCAGGCGGCCGGCGGCGCGAACAGGTCCGCCACCTCGTACCGGACCGTCGAGCCCGCGTGTCGGCGCCGCGCCTCCCGCACCGCGCTCGGTGCCACGTCGAAGGCGACGGTGTCGAAGCCCAGCCCGGCCAGGTGCTCCGCGTCCCGGCCGAAACCGCACCCGACCACCACGGCGCGGCGGCCGGAGCCGTCCGGCCGGACCCGCGCGGTCCACTCCGCGACCAGCGAGTGCGGCGCCGCCAGGTCCCAGGGCACCTCCGCCGCGCCGCGCCCGGCCTCCGCGTAGAGCCGCTCGAACCGGCCGACCGGGTCGTCCCCGGCCGCCGGCCGGGAAGACGACAGGCTGGTCACGTCGTTGTCACCCACGGACACCTCCCGCTGCGGGCGCCGCCACGACTGCGGCGGCACGAACCCGGCCCGCAGGGTAACCGGACAACGCACCGCACCCGGTGACACGGAGCTGTCGGAGCGCCGGGCTAGGCTCGCTGCGGCGCGCCGCGCCCGGCGATCGCCGTGGGGGCATCACACGGTGAACGGCACCACACCGCCGAGACCTGGGAGTACGACCAGTTGACCGCACAGCCTGAGACGCTCTACGGGGCCGACGACCTGACCCACCTGGAGGGCCTCGACGCCGTCCGCAAGCGCCCCGGCATGTACATCGGCTCGACCGACAGCCGTGGCGTGGGTCACCTCGTCAACGAGATCCTCGACAACTCCACCGACGAGGGTGTCGCGGGTCACGCCACCACCGTCGACGTGCTCCTGCACGCCGACGGCTCGGTGCAGGTCGACGACGACGGCCGCGGCATCCCCACCGACGTGCACGCCAAGTCCGGCATCTCCGGTGTCGAGCTGGTGCTCACCCGCCTGCACGCGGGCGGCAAGTTCGGCGGCTCCGGCTACAAGACCTCCGGCGGCCTGCACGGTGTGGGCGCCTCCGCGGTCAACGCGCTGTCCCGCCGCTTCGACGTCACCGTCCGCCGCGGCGGCAAGGTCCACGCCATGTCGTTCCGCCACGGCGTACCCGGCATCTTCGACGGCGACGGCCCGGACGCGCCGTTCACCCCCGGCCCCGGCCTGCAGATCGTCGGCGCGATGAAGCGCGGCCAGCGCACCGGCACCTCGATCCGCTGGTGGCACGACCCCCGATACTTCGAGACCGGCGCCGCGCTCGACACCGAGGCGGTCCGGCTCAAGCTGCGCAACACCGCCTTCCTCGTCCCCGGCGTGGCCTACCGGCTGCGCGACGCGACCGGCGAGGAGGTCGTCGAGGAGCGGTTCCACTTTCCCGACGGCCTGACCGACATGGTGGAGTTCCTGGCCCCGGCCGGCGACCGGCCGGTCTCCGGCACGCTGCTGGTCACCGGCGAGGGCACCTACCGGGAGAACGCCGCCGACGCCAACGGCGTGATGCAGTCGAACGTGCAGCGCCGCGCCGAGGTCGAGATCGCGTTCCGCTGGGGCACCGGCTACGACCGCAGGGTCGAGTGCTTCACCAACACCATCCGCAACGCCCACGGCGGCACCCACCGCAAGGGCTTCGAGCGGGCCCTGACCCGCACCCTCGCCGAGGCCGCCCGGGCCGCCCGCGGCCTGCTCAAGCCCAAGGAGGACGCGCCCACCCTGGACGACGTCCTGGAGGGCATGACCGCGGTCGTGCACGTGCGCATCCCGGAGCCGCAGTTCACCTCGCAGACCAAGGACGAGCTGTCCACCGCCGGCATCACCAAGGTGCTCCAGGGGCTGGTCGAGGCGCACCTCAAGAGCTGGCTGGACGACCGCCGCACCAAGGCCGAGGCCCGCACGGTGCTCCAGAAGATCGTCGACGCGGCCCGGGTCCGGCTCACCCAGAAGCAGCAGAAGGACGCCGCCCGCCGCAAGACCGCGCTGGAGGGCGCGGCCATGCCGGCCAAGCTTGTCGACTGTCGCGCCACCGGGGTCGAGCGCAGCGAGCTGTTCATCGTGGAGGGCGACAGCGCGTTGGGCACCAGCCGCATGGCCCGGTCCTCCGAATACCAGGCCCTGCTGCCGATCCGGGGCAAGATCCTCAACGTGCAGAAGGCCAACCTCCAACAGGTGCTGGACAACGCCGAGTGCGCCGCGATCGTGCAGGTGCTGGGCGCCGGCTCCGGGCGCACGTTCGACCTGTCCACCCTGCGCTACGGCCGGGTGCTGATCATGGCCGACGCGGACGTCGACGGCGCGCACATCCGGACGCTGCTGATCACGCTCTTCGCCCGCTACATGCGGCCGCTGATCGAGGCCGGCCGGCTCTACGCCGCGATGCCGCCCCTGCACAAGATCACCACGAAGGGTCGCAACCCGCAGACCGTCTACACCTACACCCAGGCCGAGATGGAGGCGACGGTCCGCAAGCTGGAGAAGGCCGGCAAGCAGATTGTCACCCCGATCCCGCGCTTCAAGGGCCTCGGTGAGATGGACGCCGACGAGCTGTGGGAGACCACCATGAACCCGGCCACCCGGGCGGTCCGCCGGATCACGCTCGACGACGTCGAGGCCGCCGAGCGGATCCTCGAACTGCTCATGGGCGAGAAGGTGGAGCCCCGCCGCAACTGGCTGATCGACTCCGCCGACCGCGTCGACCGCGACGCCATCGACGCCTGACCACCGCGTTCGTTTCGGAAGGAAGCTGCACCATGGCACGCCGCAAGGACGATCGCGCGAAGGCGGACCTCTCCGCCTTCGACCAGGCCGGCGCCCGGGTCTTCGACAACCCGCTGGTCACCGAGGTCTCCGACTCCTACCTGGAGTACGCGTTCTCCGTCATCCACTCCCGCGCCCTGCCGGACGCCCGGGACGGGCTCAAGCCGGTGCACCGGCGCATCCTCTGGTCGATGTACGAGCAGGGTCACCGCCCGGACCGCGGGCACGTGAAGAGCGCCCGAATTGTCGGTGATGTGATGGGCAAGTACCATCCGCACGGCGACACGGCGATCTACGACGCGATGGTGCGGCTGGCCCAGGACTTCTCGCTCAACGCCCCACTCATCGACGGGCATGGAAACTTCGGCAGCCCGGACGACGGCCCGGCCGCGGCGCGCTACACGGAAGCCCGGATGTCCCGCGAGGCGATGCTGCTCGTCGGCGAGTTGGGTGAGGACACCGTCGACGTCGAGCCCAACTACGACGGCTCGCTGACCCAGCCCACGGTGCTGCCGGCCGCCTTCCCCAACCTGCTGGTCAACGGCGCGTCCGGGATCGCGGTCGGGATGGCGACCAACATGATCCCGCACAACCTCGGCGAGGTGGTGCAGGCCGCCCGCTGGCTGATCAACCACCCGGACGCCACGCTCGACCGGCTGATGGAGTTCGTGCCCGGCCCCGACCTGCCCACCGGCGGTCTGCTGCTCGGCCTGGACGAGGTGCGCCGGGCCTACGAGACCGGGCGCGGTGTGGTGCGGATGCGCGGCCGGGTGCAGATCGGCCCGCTGGAGGGCAGCCGCGGCCGGCAGGCCATCACGGTCACCGAGCTGCCCTACGGCGTCGGCGCCGAGAAGGTGATCGCGGCGATCACCAACGAGGTCAACAAGACCAAGCGGCTGACCGGCATCGCCGACGTCAAGGACCTCACCGACCGGGAGAACGGCACCCGCCTGGTCGTCGAGTGCAAGGTCGGGGTCAACCCGCAGGCGTTGCTCGCCGACCTCTACCGGCTCACCCCGCTGGAGCAGTCGTTCGGCGTGAACAACCTGGTGCTGGTGGACGGCCAGCCGCGCACGCTCGGGCTCAAGGAGCTGCTCGAGGTGTTCCTGTCGCACCGCTACGAGGTGGTGACCCGGCGCAGCGCCTACCGCAAGCGCAAGCGGGAGGAGCGGCTGCACCTGGTCGACGGCCTGTTGGTCGCGCTGCTCGACATCGACCGGGTGGTCAAGCTGATCCGGGCCAGCGAGGACGCCCAGGCGGCCAAGGACGGCCTGATGCAGAAGTTCCGGCTCTCCGAGATCCAGGCGACCTACATCCTGGACACTCCGTTGCGCCGGCTGACGAAGTACGACCGGCTGGAGCTGGAGGCCGAACAGGAGAAGCTGCGCGGCGAGATCGCCGAGCTGTCGACGATCCTGGACGACCCGAAGGTGCTGCGGAAGCTGGTCTCCGACGAGCTGGCCGCGGTGGTGCGGCAGTTCCCCACCGAGCGGCGCACCACGCTCGTCGACGGCGACCTGAAGGAGGTCCTGGCGGCGTCGGTGCCGGCCGGCCCGCTGGAGGTCGCCGACGACCCGTGCCAGGTGATCCTCTCGGCGACCGGCCTGGTGGCGCGGACCGCCGCCGAGTCGGAGGAGGCGGCCGAGGCGCGGCGGCGCAGCGGCCGGGTCAAGCACGACGCGGTACGCGCGGTGGTGCACTCCACCGCACGCGGGCGGGTGCTGCTGGTGACCAGCGCCGGCCGGGCCTTCAAGATCGACGTCTTGCCGCTGCCGGTGCTGCCGGAGCAGTCCGGCACGGTCTCGCTGCGCGGCGGCATGTCGGCCGCCGAGCTGGCGCCGTTGGCGCCGGGGGAGACAGTCGTCGGGCTGGCCCCGCTGGGCCCGTCCGCCGCCGGCTCGCCCGGCCTGGCGCTGGGCACCCGGCAGGGCGTGGTCAAGGTGTGCGCGCCGGACTGGCCGGTCCGCTCGGACGAGTTCGAGGTGATCTCGCTGCGCGAGGGCGACGAGGTGATCGGCGCGTCCTGGCTCACCGACGGCGCCGAGACGCTGGCGTTCGTCTCCTCGGAGGCGTCGCTGCTGCGCTTCGCGGCGTCGCTGGTGCGGCCGCAGGGCGTCAAGGGCGGCGGGATGGCCGGCATCAACCTGACCGCCGGCGCGCGGGCGGTGTTCTTCGGCGCGGTCCGCACCGACGACGCGCAGCACGGTGAGCCGATGGTGGTCACCTCGACCGGCGCCACGGTCAAGGTGACGCCGTTCAAGGCGTACCCGGCCAAGGGGCGGGCGACCGGCGGGGTGCGCGCCCAGCGGCTCCTCAAGGGCGAGACGGACCTGTCCGTGGCATGGATCGGGCCGCGTCCGGTGGGCGCGACGGCGACCGGCGACCCGGTGGACCTGCCCCCGGCCGACCCCCGCCGCGACGGTTCCGGCTTCGCCGTCATGCTCGGCCCCACCGTCGTCGGCCACCACATCGACCGCGACTGACCCCGGGTCAGGCGCAGCTCACGCCGCCCCCGCCCCCGCCCCCGCCGCCCCGCGTTGATCTTGCACTTTCGGCCCGGATTTTTCGGACGAAGACGGCAAATCCCGGGCCGAAAGTGCAAGATCGCCGGAGCGGGGAGCGGGGAGCGGGGAGCGGGGAGCGGGGAGCGGGGAGCGGGGAGCGGGGAGCGGGTCAGAGTTCGGGGTCGGGGGAGGGGCGGGACGCGGGGGTGGTGCCGCGGAGGCGGGCGATCAGGCGCATGCCGTGGTAGATCACCAGCGCGGCGGCGGTGCCCAGGGCGATGCCGTTGAAGGACAGGTCGCCGGCGGTCAGCGTGTAGTTGGCGGCGCCGACGACGACCGCGACCGCCGCGGTGAACAGGTTGACCGGGTCGTGGAAGTCGACCCGGTTCTCGATCCAGATCCGGGCGCCCAGCACGGCGATCAGGCCGTACAGCGCGGTGGTGGCGCCGCCGAGCACCCCGGCCGGCACGGTGAGGATCAGCGCGCCGAACTTCGGGCAGAGCCCGAGCAGGATCGCCGCGCCGCCGGCCACCCAGTACGCGGCAGTGGAATAGACCCGGGTCGCCGCCATGACGCCGATGTTCTCCGCGTAGGTGGTGGTGCCGGAGCCGCCGCCGGAGCCGGCCAGCACGGTGGCGAGGCCGTCGCCGAGGAACGCCCGACCCATGTGCCGGTCGAGGTTCCGCCCGGTCATCGCCGCGACGGCCTTGACGTGCCCGGCGTTCTCCGCGATCAGCACCAGGATCACCGGGATGACCAGCACCACGGCACGCAGGCTGAAGCTGGGCGTGTGGAACTCGGGCAGCCCGACCCACGCCGCCTGCCGCAGGCCGGTGACCGCCTGCTGGTCGAGCTGGCCGGTCACCGCGGCGAGCAGCCAGCCGACCACCACGCCGAGCAGGATCGACAACCGGGCCAGGAAGCCGCGGAATGCCACGGTGGTGACCAGGATCGCCAGCAGCGTGACCACGGCGATCAGCGGCTGGGCCTTGACGCCGGTGCCCGCGCCGCCGCCGTCCCAGGCGACCGGCGCGAGGTTGAGCCCGATCAGCGCGACGATCGCGCCGGTCACCACCGGGGGCATCAGGGCGTCGATCCAGCGCGCGCCGGCCACGTGCACCACCACGCCGACCAGCGCCAGCGCCACGCCGGCGACCACGATGCCACCGAGCGCCGCGCCGATGCCGCCGTCGGTCTTGGCGGCGATCACCGGGGCGATGAACGCGAACGACGACCCGAGGTACGACGGCAGCCGGTTGCCGGTGACCAGCAGGAACAGCAACGTGCCCAGGCCGGAGAAGAAGAGCGTGGTGGCCGGCGGGAAGCCGGTGATCAGCGGGACGGTGAAGGTGGCGCCGAACATGGCGACCACGTGCTGCACGCCGACGCCGGCGGTGCGCGGCCAAGAGAGCCGTTCGTCGGGGTGGACCACGTCGCCGGGGCGTACCGAGCGGCCGTCGCCGTGCACGGCCCACCGGGGGAACTGGGTCATCGCCTCACCCTTCACCTCTGCGTGACGGGGTGTGATCGACCCTGGGAGTTGTTTCTAGCACGGTGCGGGGTCAGGCCACCCCGGCGGGGCGGAACTGGACGCTGACCCGGGGGCCGACCGGTCGGGCGGTCTTCGGCACCGCGTGTTCCCAGGTGCGCTGGCAGGAGCCGCCCATCACCACGAGGTCGCCGTGGCCGAGCGGGAAGCGCAGGCTGGCCCCGCCGCCGCGCGGGCGCAGCAGCAGCGATCGGGGGGAGCCGAACGAGACGATCGCGACAATGGTGTCGGTGTGCGCGGAGCGGCCCCGGGTGTCGCCGTGCCAGGCGACGCTGTCCCGGCCGTCGCGGTAGAGGCACAGGCCGGCGGTGACGAACGGCTCGCCCAGCTCGGGCGCGTAGTGCCGGGTGAGCGCGTCGCGGGCGGCGGTGAGCACCGGGTGCGGCAGCGGTCGGCCGGCCGCGTACCAGCAGAGCAGGCGGGGCACGTCGACAGCGGTGTCGTACATGGTGCGGCGCTCGGCCCGCCACGGCACGTCGTGGCGCAGCGTGTCGAGCACCGCGTCGGAACCCCGGACCCAGCCCGGCAGGTGGTCGACCCAGGCGCCCCGGCTCAACTCGTGCCGGCGCACGTCGAGCGGGCCCAGGGTGGGGCCGTGCTCGGCCAGGTCGAGGATCGAGGGCTGGTAGGCGTCACCGGACACGCCCCGATCGTACAGGTGTGCGATCCCTCAGCGCCGCAGCAGCCGACGTACCGGGTCCGGGACGGCCTGCTTGATCCGCTCGCGCAGCCCCTGCGCCCGCAGGTTGCGGACCTTGTCGGCGAGCGCGCGGTTCTCGTCGCGGAGCCGCTGGATGCGGACCAGCAGCTCGTCCGGCGGGGTCGCGGCGGCCGGGCGGACGGCCGGCGGGAACACGGTCTCCGCGACCCGCCTGTCGAACGCGGCGGCGCTGTCGCCGTCGGCGAACGAGGTGCCGAGGTCGTGCTTGGCCAGGAACGCGGTGATGGTGTCGAAGCGGGCCTTGTGGCCCTCGGTCAGCGCGGTGTAGTCGGCCTCGGCGTAGAGGTCGGCGGCGTCGACGTCGGCCGGCACGTCCCGCATGATCCGGTGCGGGATGCCGAAGTAGCGGGCCAGCTCCAGGGTGCGCGAGTCGTGCGCGAACAGGTAGCCGGGCGTGCCGGCGATCAGCGCCGTGATGGTGCCGTGGATGCGGGTGCCGAAGTTGAAGTCGAAGCCGGACAGGTGCGCCATCCAGGTCCACGGGTCGACGAACATCCGCACCTTGTCCTCGACGAAGAGCGGGTGCGAGGTGTGCAGCGGCATCTCGCTGTGCTTGCCCCGGTGCTCGGGCGCGTCGCCGTAGAGCAGCGTGCCGAGCGTGCGCAGGTCCTGCGGCACGTAGCACAGGTTCGGGTAGCGCTCCTGGTGGTGGCGGACGACCGGGGCCATCGACGAGACGTACGGGGAGATGGTCAGCGCGATCCGGTCGTCGGTGGTCAGCTCCGGCCGGGTCTTCTCCAGCGTGAACGTGTCGCCGTGCAGGAACATCGACGGGCAGCCGATCTGCTCCACCGCGGAGAAGCCGAGGGTACGCAGGTAGCTCTCGGTGATCTCGCCGCGTACCCCGATGCTGTGCGAGCGGTCGAGCACCGCCCGGCAGAACGCGCTCACCGGCTCGTCGATCTGGCGCAGGTACTCCCGGTCGCCGTCGACGTTCGTCTGCACGCCGACGCCGAGGACCACCACCGGGATCCGGAGCCGCTCGATCAGTCGGGTCATCGGTTCGAGGCGGTTGACGAAGCTGCGGCGGAACGCGTTGGCCAGCGGGACGACGAAGACGTCGTACCGTTCGTTGATCTCGTCCGCGTCGCGCGGGTCGGCGAGCTTGCGGGTCGAGGTGATCTCCGCCGTGGAGGTGGCGAGCAGCTTGTTCGCGGCGTGGCTGAAGACCAGGTTGCCGGTGTTGTCGCTGATCCAGTTGCCGGCGAAGGTCTCCTCGGGCGTCAGGACGTCGAACGGGCCCTTGCGGGCGCGGAGGAGGATCCGCTGGTGCATCCGGTCGCTCACCTTCCGATTCGGCCCGGCGGGCGCCGGGGGGCCCGCTCGTGCGGGAACGGAAATCCTATCCGCCTCCGGACGGGGACCCTCGCGACGCCGCCGGACCGGAGCCGGTCGACCACCACCCGGTAGGGTGCCCGGGATGACCAGTGCCCCGACCACCGTGCGCGCGCCGCGGCTGCCGTCGCTCACCGGGCTGAGGTGGGTCGCGGCCCTGCTGGTCTTCGGCTTCCACGCGGGCACCATGCGGATCATCGCCGAGCCCGGGTGGAAGGGGGTGATGGACAAGACCTTCAGCCTCGGCCTCTCCGGCGTCGAGTTCTTCTTCATCCTCAGTGGATTCGTGCTGGTCTGGTCGTACCGTGACGGCGAGCGCGGGTGGACGTTCCTGCGCCGCCGGTTCGCCAAGATCTACCCGAACCACGTGGTGACGTTCCTGGCGGCGCTGGCCGTGGCGGCCTGGTTCGCCGACCCGGTCCTGCCGTGGGCGGCGATCGGCAACCTCTTCCTGGTCCAGGCGTGGATTCCGCTCAACGGCTACTTCTACAGCGTCAACAACGTGAGCTGGTCGCTCTCCTGCGAGCTGGCCTTCTACCTGTGCCTGCCGCTCGTGGTGCCGTGGCTGCGGCGGGCGCGTACCGGTGTGCTCCGGGTGGCGCTTGTCGCCGCGCCGCTGCTCATCCTGGCGCTCTGGCCCGGTCAGCACCTGGTCCCCGAGGACCAGCGCTGGTGGTTCACCCAGATCTTCCCGGTCACCCGGTCCTTCGAGTTCTGGATGGGCGCGGCCGCCGCCGAGCTGATGCGCCGCCACCGCTGGCGGGGCCCCGACCTCACCGTGGCGAGCCTGCTGTTCGTCGTCACCTGGGTGGTCGCCGCGCTGTGGATCCCCGCCGAGTTCTGGGCGGCGCTGCTCGCCGTGGCGTACCTGCTGGTCATCGCCGCCGCGGCGGACGCCGACGTGCGGGGCCGGCGGACCCCGTGGCGGTCCCGCCCGATGGTCTGGCTCGGCGAGGTCTCGTTCGCGTTCTACCTGGTCCACGTGCTGGTCATGGTGACGGTCCTGCGGCTCACCGGCGACTGGGGCACCGGGCTGACCGGCTGGCGGGGCCCGGTCGCGGTGCTCGGCTTCCTGCTGCTCACCCTGGCGCTCGCCGCCGCCCTGCACCGCTGGGTGGAGGTGCCGATGATGCGTCGCCTCGGCCCGTCCCGCCGGGCCCGCCGTGAGCCGGCCCCCGCCGCGCCGGGCGTGCCGGCCCCGCGACCGGCCGCCGACGACACCGTCCGCTCGATCGAGTACGCCGGGCCGCGCCGACCGGACTGAGCGGCCCGCTCGGCGGCGGCGCGACACGCCGGACGACGGTGCGGTGCGGCGGCATCGGCGGTAATTTGTACCCGTGCTTCCGATCGCGCTCACCTGTCCCGTGTGGTGGGTGGCGCGCTGGGTCGCACGGATGCTGGCCAGCCTGGCCGTGGTGGTCGCCTTCTCGCTCGGCGCCGCCGCGCTGCCGGCCGGCGTCTCCGCGTCGGCGTCGACCGGCCCGGCCGCCGGCCTGACCGCCGGCACTCCGGTCACCGGCGTGACGATCCGCGCCGTTGGCGCCCCGGCCGTCCCGCGACCGGAGCGCGACGTCTTCGCCGGACGGCAGCGTGACGCCGGTGCCGAGCGGCACGACGGCCGCGCCGCCGCGCCGCAGCGTGACCTCGCCGCCGCGCGGCCGGACGCCCCCACCGGCGTGCCGGAGCCGCAGCCGGCGGGTGCCGCCGTGCCGCCGCCCGCCCGGCTCCCGGTCCCGGGCGGCCAGCCCTCGGCGCCGGCCGGCCCGCGGGCCCCGCCCGCCCGCTGACCCGCCGCGGGTCCGGCCCGCGTCCCCCTCCACCCGAACCTCACCCCGCACCCGCCCCTCGGCTCTCCGGCGGTGCCCGCACCCGGCCGCGCCCCGTCCCGACCGGTCCGTGCGGATCTTCCCGCCATCGTCTCCCGTGAGGTGCCGACCATGTCGCAGACCGTTCTCCTCAACTTCCTCACCGCGGTTCCCGAGGCCGCCGCCATCTGGTCGGCGCTGACCGTGCTCGCCCTCGTCCTGCTCGCCGTGCTGGTCGCCCGACCGGACCGGGACGGCGCGGCCGAGGTCGACGTCGACCCGGTCGACGCGGACGCCCTCCACCGCGCCGACCTGGCCCGATACGCCGACGAGGTGGCGGTGGCCGCCGCCGGCGCCGCCCAGTCCGCGCGTCGCCGCCGGGAGCGCTGGCTGGCCGCGCAGACCGAGGCGGAGCGGGCCTGGACGGCCTACGACGAGGCGGACACCGCCGCCCGCCGCCTCGCCGGCGCCGGCGCGTTGCCCGCCCCGCACACGCCACACACCCCGACCGAGTACGCGGCCCGGGAGCGCTGGCTGCACCGCGCGGCGATGGCGGCGCACTGGCGGGGCGACCTGACCGCCCGCCAACTCGCCGACGTGCTGGCCCACCGCAACGGGTGGGACGCGCGTCGCCACCCGGCCGAGCAGGAGATCGTGCTGGCCCGCACGGCCCGCGACGGGCGCCGGGCCGGCTGGGAGGCGGCCGCCGAACGGGAGCGCCTGGCGTGGCGGGACGCCGAACTGGCCGCCGAGTCGGCCCGCACGCTCGCCGCCGAGGCGCACGCGGCCGCGGTCGCGCTGCGGCCCGTCCCCGCCCTCCGGGCCCCGGCCGCGACCCGCGTCCGGACCACGGCTGCCGTGCGCAGCGCCCGCTGGCGTCCGGCACGGGTGGGCTGAGCGGACGACCTCGGCCGAATCGTTACCGAGTGTGGTGAGCCCGGTCACGGGCACCATCCGACCGTCGACGACCGGAGTCGATGACCGCTGCTGCGCACGATGCCCGTTTCTCCGCCCGCCGGATGTCCCCCTTTTTGCCGGACAGCTACCGGCGGAGCCGCTCGTCCCATTGAGTGACGTCGGTGACCGGTTGCGCCGTATCCGTAATCGCCCGGCGCGTTTACGCAGGCAGCGGCGCTTGGCAGGGCTTTTAGCCGCCGGTAGTGTCGGCGCGTCCGGTGCGGTTCACGGTCGCAGATGGCGACGCCGTGCCGACCCGCCTAATCGTGCACACACGAACCGGGGACCCAGAGCAACACCGGGGTGAATCCGCGCGCCACGGCCGCGGTAGGGCGTACTTCCCGCCCGAATCCGTCAGCTAACCCGGTCGGCGGCCACGGAAGGAGTTCCGCCTCGTGCCCAGCACCCCCCGATCGTCCCCCCGCCTCCACGGCCACCGGGTGCCGACGCTCGCCTGACCGGCGACACGTACCCGACCCCTGATCGCCCGGTAGCCCGGGCGTCGCTTCCGCGGCCCTGCCGCCCGCCAGCACGTGTGAGTTCCTCCGCGTGCCGGGCCGGCCTGTGCCGCTCACCCCCGTGGAGGACCATCGTGAAGCACCACCTGAAGCGCCAGCTGCGGCGCCTCGCGACCGAACGCCCGTACCAGATCATCGCCGGCTCGGCGGCGGCCCTCGTCCTGGCCGGCGGCACCGGCGTCGCCCTCGCCGCCACCGACGACGCCCCGGTCCGTCAGGAGAACACCGCCTCGGTGGCCGACCTCGGCGCCCGGCTCGGCGACACCGCCAGCCGCAGCGAGGCCCGGATCGCCGTCCCGGCCCCGAGCGCGTCGCCCAGCGCCACGCCGAGCGCGTCGCCCCGGGCCAGCGCCTCCGCCTCGGCGAAGGCCGCCGACCCGGACACCACCCGCAAGGCCAAGCCGAAGCCGCCGTCGAGCCGGACGCTCGACTACGACTACCAGGCGCAGACCACCTACTACTACTGCGGTCCGGCCGCGGTGCGCAACGCGCTCAGCGCCGCCGGGATCGAGCGCAGCCAGGACACCCTGGCCGTCGCCCTCGGCACCACCGAGATGGGCACCAACTCCGCCGAGGACACCACCCGCGTGCTCAACCAGCAGGTCAAGGGTGACCCGTACCGGACGCGCATGATCCCCGGCTCGGCCACCCGGGCGCAGATCGACCAGCTCCAGGCCGACGTCGTGCGGGCGGTCAGCAACGGCCGGGCCGTCGTCTCGAACATCGTCGGCGACGCCACCGACACCAACGGTGGTTGGCACTCGTTCCCGGGCGGCCACTACATCGCCGTGGTCGGCTACCAGAACGACGGCCGGACCGTGCGGATCGCCGACTCGGCCGACCCGTCGCTGCCGTCGTACTGGATCAGCACGATCGACCTGGCGAATTGGATGGCCACGCGCGGTTACTCCGCCTGACCCCTTTCTCCGGTACGCGTGAAGGCCGGCACCCGTTCTCGGGTGCCGGCCTTCTTCGCTCTTACTTGGTCCAGTGCTGGGTGACGAGGTCGGTGGCCTGCTTCTCCCACTGGGCGTAGGCGTCCGGGTAGGCGGACACCTGGACGGTCTGGGC
>NZ_JBITEP010000021.1:0-119555 GCF_044455315.1 Micromonospora sp. NPDC051300
ACCTCGGCCACCTCGGCGACCGCAACGACCACGACTCGCTGGGCCTGTTCCAGCAGCGCCCCTCCTCCGGCTGGGGCACCCCCGAGCAGATCACCGACCCCGAGCACTCCACCCTCGCCTTCCTCAAGGGCCTCAAGCAGGTCGACGGCTGGCAGGACATGCCGCTGACCAAGGCCGCGCAGACCGTGCAGGTGTCCGCCTACCCGGACGCGTACGCCCAGTGGGAGAAGCAGGCCACCGACCTCGTCGGCCAGCACTGGAAGTAAGACACACGCGCTGAAGGCCGGCACCCCGAACACGGGGTGCCGGCCTTCAGCGGCTCACCGGCCGGCGGCAGTGGTAGACCAGGGCCGGTGGCAGGTTGGCCCAGACCGTCCGCCCGATCGTCACCTCCTCGAACGACCCGGTCAGCAGTCGCCGGAAGCGGCGGGCGGGCCGGGTCGTCGACGCGTGCCGGTACGCGAATGTGGTGAACGCCCCGCCCGGCCGGAGCGACTTCAGCACCGCGTCGAGGACGTCGATCTGCCGCCTGCCGCCGAACGCCGCCCAGGGCAGTCCGCTCACCACGACGTCGGCGGCCGGCAGGTGCCGGTCGGCGAGCACCCGGTCGAGGGCCGCGGCGTCGGCGCGTACCACGTCCACGGTCGGGTGCCGGCGGGCCAGCGTGGCGGCGAAGCTCGGGTTGAGTTCGACCGCCAGGTGCTGCCCACGTCCGGCCAGCCGGTGCTGGATGGCCCGGGTGAAGACGCCGGTCCCGGGGCCGAGTTCCACCACCAGCGGGTGCCCGGTACGGGGCACGGCGGCGGTGATGTCCCGGGCGAGGACTGTGCCGCTGGGCAGCACCGCGCCGGTCGTGAACGGGTATCGGGCGAACTGGCCGAGGAAGGCGGGAGCGTCGCTGATCACGCCGATCGACGCTAGGCGGGCCGGGACCTGTCGGATCTCGTGCGGCGGGCCGGTGCACCAACCAGTCGGAGGAGGGGGGCCGGCCGGTGGAAGGGCCGGCTGGCCCGGTCCGCTCCGTATGGTTGCCGCATGGGGGGCGGGCGGTGGATCCGGTGGCCCGAGCTGCTGCTCGGGCTCGGCACGGCCGCACTGGGGTTGATCAGCACGCGTACCGCCGTCCCCGCCGTCCCGCACCCGGCGCGGGTGATCGTCTTCGCGGTGCTCGCCGGACTGGCCCTCGTCGGAGTCCGCCGCTGGCCGTGGCCGGTGCTGCTCGTCACGTCGACGCTGACGCTCGCCGCCGACGCGGCGGGCGTGACCGCCGGGGACATTGCCCAGATCGCCGCCGCCGTCGCGCTGGGCTACGTCGCCTACCACTCGGGCTGGCCGGGCACGGCCGTCGGGTACGTGCTCTTCCTGGCGGTGACGCTGGCCAACGTGGTCGACCCGAGAGACCCGGAGATGCTCCGTGGCGGTCTCGGCGTGCTCCGGCTGGTGACGCTGGCCGGGTTCGCCGCCGCGCCGGTGGCCTTCGGCCGCTATCTCGGCGGGGTACGCCAGGCGGCGGCCGCGGCCGAGGAGCGGGCCCGGGAGGCGGAGGAGCGGCGGGCGGCGGAGGCGCGGATGGTGCGGCTGACCGAGCGGACCGCCATCGCCCGGGACCTGCACGACATCGTCGCCCACCACGTCGCGGCGATCGCCCTGCGCGCCGGCGCGGCCCGGTACGCGGTGCAGCACACCGGGCGCCCGGAGGAGGCGGTGCTGGCGCTCGGCGAGCTGCGGGACACCGCCGGGCAGGTGCTGGACGAGTTGCGGGACCTGCTGGAGGTGCTCCGCGACCCGGACGCGGTGGAGCCGGCGGAGTCGCAGGTCGATCCGGCGCAGGTGATCCGGGACGCGGCCCGCCGGGTCCGGGAGGCCGGGCTGGCGGTGCAGGTGCGGATGCCGGAGACGTTGCATCGGGTTCCGCTGGTGGTCGGGACCACGGCGGCCCGGGTGGTGCAGGAGGCGTTGACCAACAGCCTGAAGCACGCCGGACCGGGCACGGTCGTCTCGGTCGACGTCGAGGTGGCCGGCGGCGGGCTGCTGATTGAGGTCCTGGACAGCGGCCCGGCCCGCCCGCGTACCCGGCTGCCCGCCTCCGGGCACGGCCTGCGGGGGATGCGTGAGCGGGTCGGCCTGCTCGGTGGGACGCTCGTCGCGGGCGGTACCGACGGAGGTGGCTGGCGGGTCCGGGTCCGGCTGCCGATCAGGGAGAACGAATGATCAGGGTGTTGGTGGTCGACGACCAGGCGCTCGTCCGTGCCGGGGTGGCCCTGGTGCTGAGGACGGCGGGTGGCTTCGAGGTGGTGGGCGAGGCGGGCGACGGCCACGAGGCGGTCCGGCTCGCCGAGCGGCTACGGCCGGACGTGATCCTGATGGACCTGCGGATGCCCCGGTTGGACGGCATCGAGGCGACCCGGCGCATCCTGCGGCAGCAACCGGCGGCCCGGGTGCTGGTGCTGACCACGTTCGCCGACGACGCGAACGTCTACGGGGCGCTCGGCGCCGGCGCCCAGGGCTACCTGGTGAAGGACGGCGCCCCCGAGGAGTTGGTGGACGCGGTGCGGCGGGCGGCCCGGGGCGAGCCGCTGCTCGCGCCGCCGGTGCTCGCGCGCGTGCTGCGCCGAGCGCTCACCGCGCACGACCGGGACCGGGCGACCGACCCGGCCGCCGCGGGCCTCGGCCTGCTCAGCCCTCGGGAGCGGGAGGTGCTGGCGCTTGTCGGCGCGGGGCTGTCGAACGCCGAGATCGGCGCCCGGCTGCACCTCGGGGTGACCACCGTGAAGACGCACGTCTCGGCCGCGATGGAGAAGCTGGAGCTGCGCAACCGGGTGCAGGCCGCGGTGGTGGCCCACCGGCTCGGGCTGGTCGACGACGGGTTCAACCCGGTGCCGGATCCGGGGGGACCCTAGGGCGTCGGGCGGCCACTCGGAGGACCCGGCCGGGCCACGGGCAGGACGTCACCGACCGCCCTGGGCGCGACGCTTGGAGCATGACCTTCCTGGACTCCGTGGTGGACCGGCTCGACGCGCTGCCGCCGGGCCTCGTGCTGCTGGTCGCGGCGGCGGTGCTCGCCGGCGAGGTGGGCCTGCTGGTGGGCCTGGTGCTGCCGGCCGCGACCACCATGCTGACGGTCGGGCTGCTGGCCCGGGCTGGCCGCGTCGACCTGGGCGCCGCGCTCGCGGTGACGACCGCCGCGGCGTTCGTCGGCGACCAGCTCGGCTATCTGGAGGGACGGCTGCTCGGTCCTCGGCTCCGGCGCGGCGCGCTGGGCCGGTGGGTGGGGGAGCGGCGTTGGCGGCAGGCCGAGGAACTGGTCGCCGCCCGGGGCGGGACCGCGGTGCTGCTCGGGCGCTGGACCGCGTTCGCCCGCACGCTGGTGCCCCGGGTGGCCGGCGCGGCCGGACTTCCGTACCCCAGGTTCGCGCTCGTCAACGGCGCGGCGGTGGCCGTCTGGGTGCCCGGCACGGTACTGCTGGGCTGGGCGGCCGGTGGCCTGCCGCCCGGTCTGCCGGCCGCCGCCGGGGTGGCGGTGGTGGCGGCGGTCGCCCTCGTGGCCGGGTTCCGCCGCCTCCGGGTACGCCGACGGCGTGCCGTTCGCCGGGCCTGCGCGGGTCCGGTCCCGGCCCGCCGACGGCCGGTCCGCCGTCGGGTCGGTGCGCGGCGCCCGGGGGAGGGCCGGACCGCCCCCGTCCGGCGCGGCGCGGCCGACCGCTGCTGACCGGTCGAACTGCTTCGGACGCTCGGCCGGCCCGGCCCGGCCGCAGGCGATCACCTGTCAGCCGGTCGAGGCGACCAGCTCGACCTCGTACCCCTGGGTGTCGGTGAGGTAGGCGGCGTAGCTGTCCGGGCCGCCGGCGTGCGGGTGCCGGTCGCCGAAGAGCAGCGCCCAGCCGTGCGCCGGGGCGGCGGCGGCCAGCCGGTCGACGGCGGCCGGCGGCCCGACGTGGAAGGCCAGGTGGTTGAGGCCGGGCGCGCACCGGTCGTGGGTCCGGCCGGTGAGCGCCGGCGACTCCTCCAGCACCAGGTAGGTGGGTCCGTGCCGCCAGGAGACGCCGGCCGGCCAGTCCTGGTACGGCGTCCAGCCCAGCTCGCCGAGAAGCCAGCCCCAACTACGTCTGGCCGCCGCCAGGTCGGGTACCCACACCTCCACGTGGTGCAGGCCGCCGACGGTCAGCGCTTACCGCCCGGCACCCATAGCACATCGCCGCCCGGATTGGCCGTTCTTGACAGGATGAAGAGCAGGTCGGAGAGACGGTTGAGATACTTCGCCGGGAGGGTGCTGGTCCGATCGGGGTCGTGGGTGACCAGCGCCCATGCCGCACGCTCGGCGCGCCGGGCGGTCGTCCGTGCCACGTGCAGCAGTGCCGCGCCCGCGGTGCCGCCGGGGAGGATGAAGGAGTCGAGCTTGCTCAGGCGCGCGTTGAACTCGTCGCACCAGCCCTCGAGGCGCTCGACGTACTCCTCGGTGACCCGCAGCGGCGGATATTTCGGGTCCGGCTCCACAGGCGTCGCCAGGTCCGCGCCGACGTCGAACATGTCGTTCTGCACGGATTCCAGCACGGTCCGCAGCTCGTCGGGGAGCTGCCCGAGGGCGAGCGCCACGCCGATCGAGGCGTTGCACTCGTCCACGTCCGCGTACGCGGCGATCCGCGGATCGGTCTTCGGCACCTGCTCGTTGTTGCTCAGCCTGGTCATGCCGGCGTCGCCGGCCTTGGTGTAGATGCGCGTGAGGTGGACGGCCATGACGCACAGCCTACGGATACCGGACCTGACCATCCCGGTGCGGCCGGACCGGCCGACCGCGGTGGGGCCGGGCGATGCCGGCGACCCGGCGCTCAGCGACGTCGACGTCATCCGGGTGAGCGGGAACGCCCGGCTGGCCGGCACGGTGCACGTGGTGGGCGCGAAGAACTCGGCGCTGAAGCTGATGGCCGCCGCGCTGCTCGCACCCGGCCGCAGCGTGATCACCAACGTGCCCCGGATCACCGACATCGCGATCATGGGAGAGGTGCTGCGGCGGCTCGGGTGCGGCGTACGCTTCGGGCCCGACGACCCGGTCGACCCGATGGTCGCCGGCGGCGGCCGGGAGCGGTCCCGCTCGGTCGTCGTCGACGTGCCGGAGCGGCCCGGCGCGGAGGCCGACTACGACCTGGTCCGCCGGCTGCGCGCGTCGATCTGCGTGCTCGGCCCGCTGCTGGCCCGCCGGGGCCACGTCCGGGTGGCGCACCCCGGCGGGGACGCCATCGGCTCGCGGGGCCTGGACATGCACATCGCCGGGCTGGCCCGGATGGGCGCGGAGATCTCCGGCGAGCACGGCTTCGTCATCGCCGAGGCCCCGGACGGGCTGCACGGCGCGGACATCGTGCTGGACTTCCCGAGCGTCGGCGCGACCGAGAACCTGGTGATGGCGGCCGTGCTGGCCCGGGGTGACACGACAATCGACAACGCGGCCCGGGAGCCGGAGATCGTCGACATCTGCGCCATGCTGAGCCGGATGGGCGCGCGGATCTCCGGCGCGGGCACCTCGACGCTGCACATCGCCGGCGTGCCGGAGTTGCACCCGGTCCGGCACGCCACGGTGGGGGACCGGATCGTCGCCGGCACCTGGGCGTTCGCCGCGGCGATGACCCGCGGCGACGTCACCGTGACCGGCCTCGACCCGGCTTTCCTGGAGGTCGCGCTGGACAAGCTGGTCTCGGCCGGCGGCCTGGTGGAGACCCGCGGCGACGCCTTCCGGGTACGGATGGACGACCGGCCGGCGGCCGTCGACGTGGTCACGCTGCCCTATCCGGGGTTCGCCACCGACCTGCTGCCGATGGCGATCGGGCTGGCCGCGGTCAGCGAGGGCGGCTCGCTGATCACGGAGAACATCTTCGACGGCCGGTTCATGTTCGCCAACGAGATGATGCGGCTCGGCGCGGAGATCCGCACCGACGGTCACCACGCCCTGGTGTGCGGGCGGGAGCGGCTCTCCGGCGCCCCGGTGCGGGCCACCGACATCCGGGCCGGCGCCGGCCTGATCATCGCCGGGCTCTGCGCCGACGGGGTCACCGAGGTCTCGCACGTGCACCACGTCGACCGGGGCTACCCGGACTTCGTGGCGGACCTGCGGGCGCTCGGCGTCGAGGTGGAGCGGGGCACCGCGCCGGAGGAACCCGACCTGGCCATCTGACGGCCCTTATTCCTCGTTAAGTAGGGTTCTCCCAGACGTTGGAGAACACGGGCGAGGGAGAAGCAGATGGCGGGTCGACTCGCGGTCGTCGGTGCCGGGCTGATGGGCTCGGGCATCGCCCAGGTGGCGGCGCAGGCAGGCTGGCAGGTGACGCTGCGCGACGTCGACGACGCGGCCACCAGGCGGGGCGTCGACGGCATCCGGAAGTCGCTGGCGAAGTTCGCCGAGAAGGGGAAGATCGAGGCGTCCGACGTCGAGGCGACGCTGGGCCGGATCACCCCGACCACCGAGCTGGAGGCGGCGGCGGACGCGGACATCGTGGTCGAGGCGGTCTTCGAGAAGATCGAGATCAAGCACGAGGTGTTCCGCGCGCTGGACAAGATCTGCAAGGCGGACGCGGTGCTGGCCACCAACACCTCGGCCATCCCGGTCACCCAGATCGCCACCGCCACCGAGCGCCCGGAGTCGGTGGTCGGCACCCACTTCTTCTCGCCGGTGCCGATGATGAAGCTCTGCGAGCTGGTCCGGGGTTACAAGACCAGCGACGCGACGATGGACACCGCCCGCGCGTTCGCCGAGGAGATCGGCAAGACCGTCGTGGTGGTCAACCGGGACATCGCCGGTTTCGTCACCACCCGGCTGATCTGCGCGCTGGCGATGGAGGCGGTAGCGCTCGTCGAGTCGGGCGTGATCTCCGCCGAGGACCTGGACACCGCCTGCAAGCTTGGCTTCGGGCACGCCATGGGCCCGCTGGCCACTGTCGACCTGACCGGCGTGGACGTGCTGCTCAATGCCACCCGCAACATCTACACCGACACCGCCGACGAGAAGTTCTTCCCGCCGGAGCTGCTCCAGCGCATGGCCACCGCCGGCGACCTGGGCCGCAAGACCGGGCAGGGCTTCTACTCGTACTGAGCGTGTCGACCGCCCCGCTCCGGACGACTCAGGTCCGGGGCGGGGTGAGCGCGGCGCCGAGCAGCGCAAACGCGTCCGGGATGACGGTGCCCCAGTAGCCGAAGTTGTGCCGCCCGTCGGCCCAGGCCGCGCGCACCGGGCGCTCCGGCAGCACCCGGGCCAGCGCGCGGACGTCGGGCAGGAAGTTGTCCTGCCGGCCGCACCACAGCCCGACCGGGGTTCCGCGCAGCTTGTCCACGCCGGTGAAGACCGCGTCCCCGGGGCGCACCGCGGGGGAGAAGGCCGCCGCCATCCGCAACCATCCCGGGTACGCCTCGGCGAGCAGCAGCGCCCCGAAGCCCCCCATCGACCAGCCCCAGACGGCGAGCCGGCTGCTGTCGAAGCCCCGCCGGGCGCACCAGGTGGGCAGCTCCTCGTGCACCATCCGCTGTGGGTCGTCGTCGCCGGAGCGTCGCCAGGAGAGCCGGCCGCCTGTCGCGCCGGCGAGCGCGAACGGCGGGGCGCCCCGGCGTACCGCGTCGGTGAGGAAGCGGGCCAGTCCGAACCGGCCGTAGTCGCGCGGGGTGGCCGACGCGCCGTGCAGGACCAGGCAGACGGGCAGGCCCCGGCCGTCGCCGTACCCCTCGGGCACGGCGGTCCAGAAGTCCACCTCCCGGCCGCGCGCGGCGGAGGCGATGCGGATCAGCCGCTCGTCGCCGGCCGGGGCGTCCGGCAGGGTGGGGCCCGCCCCGGGCCGGGGACCGGACAGTTGCCGGGCGGCGAGCCCGCCGACCAGCCCGATGCCGGCGATCCCGCCCCCGGCGGTCAGCAGTGCCCGCCGGCTCAACGTGCGTCCCATGCCCGGCAGTGTGCCATCTCGTGTTAAGCGGGGCCCCCTCCTATACGCCAGGCGTTAAGAGGGGGCCCCGCCTTGCGCCTCAGCCGTCGCGGCGGGTGGTCCACCGGAAGGTGGTCAGGCAGAGCACCAGGCCGATCACGCACCAGAGGCCGAGCACCAGCGCGACAGTGCCCAGCTCGAACGAGCCGCCCGGCTCCTGGGCGCCGAAGCTGTCCGGCAGGAAGACCGACCGCAGCCCCTGGCACATCCACTTGAGCGGGAAGAGCGCGGCGACCTGCTGCATCCAGGTGGGCAGGCTGGTGAAGACGAAGAACACGCCGGAGATGAACTGGAGCACCAGCGCGACCGGGGTGACCACGGCCGAGCCGCTGCGCGCGGTGCGGGCCAGCGACGAGATGGCGATGCCGCAGAGCGTGCAGGCGGTGACCCCGAGGACGGCGACCCAGCCGAACGTCAGCCACTTGGCGGCGGTCTGCGGCAGGTCCAGGTCGAACAGCGCGACCGAGACGGCGAGCAGCAGCGCGGTCTCGGCGATGCCGATGACCACCACCATGATCACCTTGCCGGCGAACCAGACCCACTTGGGCATCGGCGTGCCCCGGTAGCGCTTGAGCACGCCCCGGTCCCGCTCGATCGGGATCCAGATGCCGAGGTTCTGGAAGCTCACCGTCATCAGGCCGGTCGCGATCATGCCGGTGATGAAGTATTGCGTGTAGCTGACGCCCGGGGCGATCTCGTCGCTGAAGATCGCCGCGAAGATCAGGATCATGATGATCGGGAAGCCCATCGTGAACACGACGGACTCCCGGCTGCGCAGGAACTGGGTGATCTCCAGCCGGCCCTGGCGCAGCGCCAGCGCGCCCGCGCCGAGTCGCCAGGCCGGCGTGGCGGCGACCGGGGCCGCCGGCTTCGTCGTGGTGCTCATGAGTGTCCGATCATCCGCAGGTAGACGTCTTCCAGGGTGGGCCGGCTCACCGCGAGGCCGGGGACCTCGCCGCCGAAGCGCGCGGCCAGCTCGGCCACCAGCGCCGTCGGCGTCGCGGTCTCCGCCGACTCGGCCACCCCGTCCGGGGTACGCCAGGAGACGGTCGCCAGCGCCTCCTGCCGGTTGCCGAGCCGGTTCGGGGGCGCGACCTCCACCACCCGACCGGCCGCGATCACGCCGACCCGGTCGGCGAGCGCCTCGGCCTCGTCCAGGTAGTGGGTGGTGAGCACGATCGTGGTGCCGGCGGCGGAGAGGTCGCGGATCAGCTCCCAGAACTCGCGCCGGGCCTCCGGGTCGAAGCCGGTGGTTGGCTCGTCGAGGAAGAGCAGCTCGGGGCGGCCGACGATGCCCAGCGCCACGTCGAGGCGGCGCTTCTGCCCGCCGGAGAGCGTGTGCGTGCGCGCCTTGGCCTTGGCGCCCAGCCCGACCCGCTCGACGACCTTGGCCGGGTCGTCGGCGTCCGGGTAGAAGCCGGAGAAGTGCCGGACCACCTCGCCGACGGTCAGCTCGTCGAACTCGCCGGTGCCCTGGAGCACGATGCCGACCTTCGCGCGCCAGTCGGCGTCCGGCTTGGCCGGGTCGACGCCCAGCACCCGGACCTCGCCGGCGTCGCGGTGCCGGTAGCCCTCCAGGATCTCCACCGTGGTGGTCTTGCCCGCGCCGTTCGGGCCGAGCAGGGCGAACACCTCGCCCCGGTGGACGTCCAGGTCCACCCCGGCCACCGCGACGTTGTCGCCGTACGTCTTGCGCAGTCCCCGTACGGAGATCGCGAGCTCGTATTCCATGACGTCAAGTGTGCGATGGTCGCGGGTCCGACGGTGGCCGGGGGTGTGGTGGTGTCCCACATCAGGCACCGTTCATGCCCGTCGGTCCGCTCCATGGACCTGTGTGGTTTTCCACAGCCCTTTTTACTGAACGGTAACTTAGACTCCCGCCATGGACGACGCGATGCCGGGACGCCTGCCGGAGCGGGACCGCCCGTGGGTGATGCGCACGTACGCCGGGCACTCCTCCGCCGCGGCCTCCAACGCGCTCTACCGCCGCAACCTGGCCAAGGGCCAGACCGGGCTGTCGGTCGCGTTCGACCTGCCCACCCAGACCGGGTACGACCCGGACCACGAGCTGGCCACCGGCGAGGTGGGCCGGGTCGGCGTGCCGGTGGCGCACCTCGGCGACATGCGCGCGCTCGTCGACGGCATCCCGCTCGCCGAGATGAACACCTCGATGACCATCAACGCGCCGGCCATGTGGATGCTCGCGCTCTACGGCACCGCCGCCGCCGAGCAGGGCGCCGAGCTGAGCCGCTGCGCCGGCACCACGCAGAACGACATCATCAAGGAGTACCTGTCCCGGGGCACGTACATCTTCCCGCCGGCCGCGTCGCTGCGGCTGACCGCCGACGTCGTCGCGTACACGCTGCGGGAGATGCCGCGGTGGAACCCGGTCAACATCTGCTCCTACCACCTCCAGGAGGCCGGCGCGACGCCGGTGCAGGAGGTCGGCTTCGCGCTCGCCACCGCGGTCGCCGTGCTGGACACCGTGCGCGACTCCGGCCAGGTGCCGGCCGAGCGGATGGGCGACGTGGTCCAGCGGATCTCGTTCTTCGTCAACGCCGGGGTGCGCTTCGTCGAGGAGATCGCCAAGATGCGCGCGTTCGGCGCGCTCTGGGACGAGATCACCCGCGACCGCTACGGCGTGACCGAGCCCAGGCAGCGCCGGTTCCGCTACGGCGTGCAGGTCAACTCGCTGGGCCTGACCGAGGCGCAGCCGGAGAACAACATCCAGCGGATCGTGCTGGAGATGCTCGGCGTCACGCTGTCCCGCGACGCCCGCGCCCGGGCCGTGCAGCTCCCCGCCTGGAACGAGGCGCTCGGCCTGCCCCGGCCGTGGGACCAGCAGTGGTCGCTGCGCATGCAGCAGGTCCTGGCGTACGAGTCGGACCTGCTCG
Organism: Micromonospora sp. NPDC051300; assembly: GCF_044455315.1. Taxonomy (NCBI): domain Bacteria; kingdom Bacillati; phylum Actinomycetota; class Actinomycetes; order Micromonosporales; family Micromonosporaceae; genus Micromonospora; species Micromonospora sp. NPDC051300. The sequence goes on from NZ_JBITEP010000021.1 coordinate 10,850, forward strand.
AATATCCGGACCTGTTCGACGGCTCGCACGTGATGACCGCGCTCGTCGACGACATCGTGGCCGGCGCCCGGGTCGAGCTGGACAAGGTGCTGGAGATGGGCGGCGTGGTGGCCGCCGTGGAGTCCGGCTACCTGAAGAGCGCGCTCGTCGCCTCGCTGGCCGACCGGCGCCGGCGGATGGAGTCCGGCGCGGACGTGGTGATCGGCGTCAACCGGTTCACCGAGACCGAGCCGTCCCCGCTGACCGCGGCCGGCGCCGAGGCGATCGAGCAGGTGGACCCGGCGGTCGAGGCGGCCGCCGCAGCCGGCGTACGACAGTGGCGGGCCGACCGGGACGCGGCGGCCGTGGACGCCGCGCTGGACCGGCTGCGCGCGGACGCCGCCACCACGACCAACCTGATGCCGGCGACGCTCGCCTGCGTGGCCGCCGGGGTGACCACCGGGGAGTGGGCGGGCGCGCTGCGCCGGGTCTTCGGCGAGTACCGGGCGCCGACCGGGCTGTCCGGCGCGGCCGGGGCCGGTGGCGACGCGGGCCTCGCGGCGGTCCGTGAGCGGGTCGCCGCCACCGCCCGCGAGCTGGGCAGCGGGCGGCTGCGCCTGCTGGTCGGCAAGCCGGGGCTGGACGGGCACTCCAACGGCGCCGAGCAGATCGCGGTTCGCGCCCGCGACGCCGGCTTCGAGGTGATCTACCAGGGCATCCGGCTCACCGCCGGGCAGATCGTGGCCGCCGCGGTGGAGGAGGACGTCGACCTGGTCGGGCTCTCCGTGCTCTCCGGCTCGCACCTGGCCGCCGTGCCGGCCGTGCTGGACGGGCTGCGCGCCGCCGGGCGGGGCGACCTGCCGGTGGTGGTGGGCGGCATCATCCCGCCGCGCGACGCCGAGGAGCTGCGGGCCGCCGGGGTGGCGCGGGTGTTCACGCCGAAGGACTTCGCGCTTACCGGCATCATCGACGAGTTGGTCACCGTCATCCGCGAGCGGATGTAAGGCGGGGGCCCCGCTTAACGCATTCGGTAGAGGCGGGGGCCCCGCTTAACACCGGATCCGGCCCGGTGAGGCGGTGGAAAGCCTAAAGTCGGGGCAAGACACCACGAAAGGGCGGAAAAATGACCGCGTCGTTGGAGATGCCCCGGGTCCAGGAGTGCGCCGTCCGGTCCTGCGCCTACAACCACACGAACGACTGCCACGCGTTCGCCATCACGATCGGCAGCAGCGACCACGCGCACTGCCACACCTACGTGGACATGCCGGTGCGCGGGGGCATCGAGCAGTCGATCGCCCAGGTCGGCGCGTGTTCCCGGTCCGACTGCCGGCACAACTCGGACCTGGAGTGCCACGCCCCGGCCATCACCGTCGGCCCGGACATGGACATGGCCGACTGCATGACCTACCAGAGCGTCTGAGCGGGCAGACCCCGCTCAGACGCGGAAGCCGGCCGCGCGGGCCGCGGCGCGTTCCCGGCGCCGGTCCTTGCGCCGGCGGAACAACCAGACCACGAACGCCACCAGGCCGACCGCGAACACCAGCACCAGCACCGGCAGCAGGATCGCCGCGACCGACATGAGCACGCTCGTGGCATCCTCGGCGGTGCTCGCCACCGGCGCGCCGAAACCGGCCGTGGTGGCGTTGATCACCGGCCGGGCGGCGGCCTTGAGCAGGTGCACGCCGAGCGCGATCAGCACGCCGACCACCACCGGCACCCACTGGTGGGTGGAGAAGAACGTGTCCGGGTCGCTGACCGTCACCGTCTCCGACCCGGAGCCGGCGCCGAACGCCAGACCACCCGCGGTCGGCCGGACCACGGTCTGCACCATGTCGTTGACGTGGTCGACCACCGGCACCTTGTCGGCCACCACCTCGACCACCAGCAGGACGGCGAGGATCAGCAGGACCCAGCCGTTGCCGAGCCACTGCCAACTGCTCGGCAGCTCGATCAGGTTGGTGTAGCGGGCCAGCAGGCCCATCAGCATGAGCGGGATGTAGGCGTTCAGGCCCGCCGAGGCGGCGAGACCGGATCCGGTGAGGACTTCGAGCACGATCTCAATATGGCACCGGTGCGCCAGTGGCGCTCGTCGGCGCCGGCCGGGGGCTCGGCTACCCTCGTCGGGTGCGGTTGGTCATTGCGAAGTGCTCGGTGGACTATGTCGGACGGCTCTCGGCTCACCTGCCGCCGGCCACCCGGCTGCTCATGGTCAAGGCGGACGGCTCGGTGTCGATCCACGCGGACGACCGGGCCTACAAGCCGTTGAACTGGATGAGCCCGCCGTGCCGGCTGGAGGAGGCGCCCGGCGTGTGGCGGGTGGTCAACAAGGCCGGCGAGGAGCTGCGCATCACCCTGGAGGAGATCTTCCAGGACACCTCGTACGAGCTGGGGATCGACCCCGGCCTGCGCAAGGACGGCGTCGAGGCGCACCTGCAGGAGCTGCTCGCCGCCAACCCGGGGACGCTGGGGGAGGGCTTCACCCTGGTCCGCCGCGAGTACATGACCGCGATCGGCCCGGTCGACCTGCTCTGCCGCGACGCCGACGCCGGCGCGGTAGCGGTCGAGGTGAAGCGGCGCGGCGAGATCGACGGGGTGGAACAGCTCACCCGCTACCTGGAGCTGATGAACCGCGACCCGCTGCTCGCGCCGGTCACCGGCGTCTTCGCGGCGCAGGAGATCAAGCCGCAGGCGCGGGTGCTCGCCACCGACCGCGGCATCCGCTGCGTGGTGGTCGACTACGACAAGCTGCGCGGCATCGAGCGCGACGAGCTGACGCTGTTCTAGCGCTTCCGGCCGTACATCAGCTTGGCCACCTTGACCAGGCGGGCGACGTCGGCCGGGGTGCGCTCGAACGTCATCGCCGGCAGCAGTGACCGGGCCCGCCGGCGGGTGACCGCCTTGGGGCGGCCGAACTCGCGCAGCCCGTCCTCGCCGTGGATCCGCCCGAAGCCGGACTCGCCGGTGCCGCCGAACGGCAGCGTGGACATGCCGGCGAAGGTCAGCGCCGAGTTGACCGAGGCCATCCCGGAACGCAGCCGCCGCGCGACCGCCACCGCCCGCGCCCGGCCGAAGACCGAACCCCCGAGGCCGTACGGCAGCGCGTTGGCGCGCTCGACGGCCTCGTCGACGTCGCGGACCCGGCTGACGGTGAGCGTCGGGCCGAACGTCTCCTCGCGCACGGCGGCCGAGTCCTCCGGCACGTCCACCAGCACGGTCGGGTGCACGTACGGCGGCTGGACCGCGTCCGGCCCGCCGAGCACCGCCCGGCCGCCCCGGGCCACCGCGTCGTCGATGTGCCGGCGGATGACGTCGATCTGCGACGGCATCGTGATCGGGCCGAGGTCGGCCCCGTCGGCGCCCACGGTCAGCCGGCCGGCCTTCGCCACCACCTTGTCGACGAACGCGTCGAAGACCTGGTCGACGGCGTAGACCCGCTCGATGCCGATGCAGGTCTGGCCGGCGTTGGTCAGGCCGCCCCAGACGGCCGCCTCGGCGGCGGCGTCCAGGTCGGCGTCCGAGTCGACGATCATCGCGTCCTTGCCGCCGGCCTCCAGCAGCACCGGGGTGAGCGTCTCGGCGCAGGCCGCCATCACCTTCTTGGCGGTGGCGGTCGAGCCGGTGAAGGCCACCTTCGCCACCCCGGAGCGGCACAGCGCCGCGCCGACGTCGCCCAGCCCGTGCACCGCCTGGAACACCGGCTGCTCCGGCACCACCTCGGCGAACCGGTCGACCAGCCACTGGCCCACGGCCGGGGTGTACTCACTCGGCTTGAACACCACCGCGTTGCCGGCGGCCAGCGCGTAGGCGGCGGAGCCGATCGGGGTGAAGACCGGGTAGTTCCACGGGCCGATCACGCCGACCACGCCGTACGGCTGGTATTCCAGGTGGCCGGTGAACTCGGCGAGGATGAGTCGGGAGCGGACCCGCCGGGGGCCGAGCACCCGCCGGGCGTTGCGCGCGGCCCAGTCGACGTGCTCCAGCGCGGTGAGGACCTCGACCACGGCGTCGCCGACCGGCTTGCCGCCCTCGGTGTGCATCAGGTCGGCCAGCTCCTCGATGCGCCGGGCGAGCACGCCGCGCCAGCGCTGGAGCCGGTCGCGCCGGCCGTCGAAGCCGAGCCCGGCCCACCAGTCGGCGGCGGCGCGGGCCCGCTCGGCGGCGGCGCGCACGTCGGCCTCGGTCGCGACCGGGAGCCGGCCGGCCTCCGCGCCGGTCGCCGGGCTGGTGGACACCAGGCGGCCGTCGGAGATGAGCGGGTTCCCGGGGACATGCACGGCGGTCATGGCCGCAGTCTAGACCCGAATATTACTCACCGGTAGGTGTCGCGGGGGCCGCACGCTGCCCGTACCGATCGGCATCATATCGACTTTCGTTAATGGCCGATCGCGCCCTTCCCGGCCGTCCGAACGGCGAACGCAAGATGACCGCCCGGGGTCGCGGGGGTGACCGCGCGGCGGTGGGAGCCACTACGGTGAGGTGGCAGGCTGACGCCGCGGGGCGATGTGGGGTGGAGGTCGACTGTCCATGGAGGAGCATCCTGAGCTGATGCCGTTGCTGACGGTGTCGGGCGGGGCGATGCGCGGGCTCAGTTTCCGGGTCGGGCGGGGCGTGCAGGTGATCGGCCGGGCGCCGAGCGCCGACATCGTGCTCGCCGACCCACACCTGAGCCGCCGGCACGCCAGCGTCCAGGCCACCACCGAGGGCGTGCTGCTCACCGACCTCGGCTCCACCAACGGCACCTGGCTCAACGACAGGCGGATCACCGGCAGCGTGCCGATCGCCGACGGGGACGTGGTCCGGCTCGGCCGCACCGACCTGCGCCTCTACGACCCGGGCGTGGCCCGCACCGACCCGGTCGGGATGAGCTTCGGCCAGCCGCGCCGCGACCAGCGGCCGACCCTTCCGCTGCCCGTGCCGGCGCAGCGGCAGCCGATCGAGGCCCGCGAGGCGCAGCCGGTCGACGCTGGCTGACCGGCTCGCACGGCGGCCCGCGACAGGTGCGGGCCGCCCGGCATGGGTGCCGGCCACATGGCTACCGGCCGAGCGGTGTGCCAGCATGCCCGGATGCGGAGCGCGCGGCAGACGATCCAGGCCAACGGCATCACCCAGGCGATCCGGGTGGCCGGCCCGGCCGACGGCGTGCCGGTGCTGCTGGTGCACGGCAACGTCTCGTCGTCGGCGTTCTGGGAGCCGCTGCTGCCCCGCCTCCCGGAGACGCTCCGGGTGGTCGCCCCCGACCTGCGCGGGTACGGCGAGACCGACACCGCCCCGGTCGACGCCACCCGGGGGCTCGGCGACTTCGCCGACGACGTGGCCGCCCTGCTCGACGCGCCCGGGCTGTTCGCGCCCGGCGCCCGGCCGGTGGTGGTCGGGCACTCGCTCGGCGGCGGGGTGGCCATGCGCCTGCTCGTCGACCACCCGGAGCGGGTGGCCGGGCTGCTGCTGGCGGCCCCGGTCTCGCCGTACGGCTTCGGCGGCACCCGGGACCTCGACGGCACCCCCACCACGCCCGACTTCGCCGGCACCGGGGCGGGCGGCGCGAACCCCGACTTCGTGGCCCGGCTCGCCGCCGGTGACCGGGGCGCCGACGGCCCGACCAGCCCGCGCAACGTGCTGCGTGCCGCCTACGTGGCCGATCCGGCGTCGCTCGGCGACCACGAGGACCTGCTGCTGGAGAGCATGCTGACCACCGCCACCGGGGACGACAACTACCCCGGCACCGCGGTCGGCTCGGCCCACTGGCCGGGCACCGCCGCCGGGCGGCGCGGTGTGCTCAACGCGCTGGCCCCGGCCCACTTCCGGCTCGCCGACGAGCTGGTCGCCGCGCCGGTCAAGCCGGCGGTGACCTGGGTACGCGGCGACGCCGACGTGATCGTGTCGGACACCTCGCTGTTCGACCTGGCGTACCTCGGTCAGCTCGGGATCGTGCCCGGCTGGCCCGGCGCGGACGCGTGCCCGCCGCAGCCGATGGTCGGCCAGACCCGCGCGGTGCTGGACCGGTACGCGGCGGCCGGCGGCGCCTACCGGGAGGTGACGTTGCCGGGCTGCGGGCACAGCCCGCACCTGGAGCGGCCGGCCGAGTTCGTCGCCGAGCTGCTGGCGCTCGCCGGGGTGGTCACGCCCGGCTGACGGCGGGGTGCGTGAAATATCCCACGGCGTCTCGACAACACAGCGTCACGTGGCAGACTCCGGCGCATAACCTTAGCGGCCGTTCATGTCGGCAACGGCGGAGTCAACCGAGGGAGGCCGGTCGTGGCGCGCGAGTTCACCAGGGTTGGTGTGGTGGGTCTGGGCACCATGGGTGCCGGCATCGTCGAGGTGTTCGCCCGCAACGGCGTCGACGTCACCGCGGTGGAGATCTCCGACGCCGCGCTGGAGCGGGGCCGGACCACGCTGACCGGCTCCACCGACCGCGCGGTGGCCAAGGGCAAGCTCGCCGAGGCCGACCGGGACGCGCTGCTGTCCCGGGTCGACTTCCGGGTCGGGCTGGACGCCCTGCACGACGTGGACCTGGTGATCGAGGCGGTCCCCGAGCACCTGGACCTCAAGCAGCGGATCTTCGCCGAGCTGGACCGGGTCTGCAAGCCCGAGGCCATCCTGGCCACCAACACCTCGTCGCTGAGCGTCACCGAGATTTCCGTCGCGACCACCCGGCCGAACCAGGTCATCGGCATCCACTTCTTCAACCCCGCGCCGGTGATGAAGCTGGTCGAGGTGGTCCGCACCGTGGTCACCTCCGCCGAGGTGGTGGCCGACGTGGAGGCGCTCTGCGAGCGGCTCGGCAAGGTCGACGTGACCATCAGCGACCGGGCCGGGTTCATCGCCAACGCGCTGCTCTTCGGCTACCTGAACCACGCGGTCGGCATGTTCGAGGCCCGCTACGCCACCCGCGAGGACATCGACGCCGCCATGAAGCTCGGCTGCGGCCTGCCGATGGGCCCGCTGGCGCTGATGGACCTGATCGGCCTGGACACCGCGTACGAGATCCTCGACACGATGTACCGGCGCGGCGGCCGGGACCGCCGGCACGCCCCGGCCCCGCTGCTCAAGCAGATGGTCACCGCCGGGCTGCTCGGCCGGAAGTCCGGGCGCGGCTTCTACACCTACGAGCGGCCGGGCTCGCCGAAGGTCGTGGCAGACGAGCACACGCCGGTGAGCGCGGACGGCGGGCTCGCCGACGGCGCCCGGGTGGTCGCCAAGGTCGGTGTGGTCGGCTCCGGCACCATGGCCACCGGCATCATCGAGGTCTTCGCCAAGGCCGGCTACGAGGTCATCTCGGTGACCCGGGGCGCGGAGAAGTCCGCCAAGGTGTGCGAGGCGGTGAAGACCTCGCTCAACAAGGGCGTGGTCCGGGGCAAGCTCGCCGAGACCGACCGGGACGCCGCGATGGGGCGGATCACCTGGTCCGCCACGCTGGAGCACCTCGCCGACGTCGACCTGGTGGTCGAGGCCGTGGTCGAGGAGCTGAGCGTCAAGAAGGCGCTGTTCGCCAGCCTGGACGAGATCTGCAAGCCGGGCGTGGTGCTCGCCACCACCACCTCGTCGCTGCCGGTGATCGACGTGGCGATGGCCACCCAGCGGCCCGCCGACGTGGTCGGCCTGCACTTCTTCAACCCGGCGCCGATCATGCCGCTGGTGGAGGTGGTCCGGACCATCCGCACCTCCGCCGAGACGTCGGCGACCGCCCGCGCGGTCTGCGCCGCGGTCGGCAAGACCGGCGTGGTCTGCGGCGACCGGTCCGGCTTCATCGTCAACGCGCTGCTCTTCCCGTACCTCAACGACGCGGTGAAGATGCTGGAGGCCAGCTACTCCACCGCCGACGACATCGACTACGCGATGAAGCTCGGCTGCGGCTACCCGATGGGCCCGTTCGAGCTGCTCGACGTGGTCGGCCTGGACGTCTCGCTGGCGATCCAGCGGGAGCTGTACCTCGAACTGCGCGAGCCCGGCTTCGCCCCGGCGCCGCTGCTGGAGCACCTGGTCACCGCCGGCTACCTGGGCCGCAAGACCGGCCGGGGCTTCCGCGACCACACCAACCGCTGAGCGGGTCAACAACCCGCGCCGGTGACGGCGTCGTGAGGGTGTGACCTTCGAGGAGTACGTCGGCAGCCGGGGCCCGGCCCTGTTGCGCCTGGCCCGGCTGCTGACCGGCGACGCGCACCGCGCCGAGGACCTGACCCAGGACGTGCTGGCCCGGGCGTACGTGCACTGGCGGCGGATCGCCCGCGCCGACCGGCCCGACGTCTACGTGCGCCGGATGCTCGTCAACGCCAACAACTCCTGGTGGCGGCGGCGCTCCAGCCGTGAGCTGGCGGTGGACACGTTCGCCGAGCGGCCCGAGCGGGGCGACCTGGACGGCGAGGCGGCCGACCGGGACGAGATGTGGCGGCTGATCCGCGCCCTGCCCGACCGCCAGCGCGCCGTGCTCGTGCTGCGCTACTACGAGGATCTGGACGACCACACCATCGCCCAGATCCTCGACTGCTCCCCGGTCACCGTCCGCACCCACGCGATGCGGGCGCTCACCCACCTCCGGGAGCGCTGCGGCGTCCCGACGACCAAGGGGAGCCGGCCGTGACCGACCTCGACCAGCGGATCGCCTCGGTGCTGCGGGAACGCGCCGACGGGGAGATCGACGCCCGCCGCCTGCTACGCGGTTCCCGCGCGCTCGGCCGGCGTCGGCAGGTACGCCGCCGGATGACCGCCGGGACCGCGCTCGCCCTGGTCGGCGTGCTCGGCTTCGTCGGCGTGGTGAAGGCGGACGTGGGCGGGCTGGCCGGGCGGATGCCCTGGACCGCCACCACCCCGGGGGTGTCCCCGCCGCCGGTGCCGCCGCTCGCCGACGGGGTGCCCGGGGCGGCGGCCGGGCCGACCCTGGTCGGTAGCGATCCGCAGGTGCTGCATTTCGGCGTGGACCCGGAGCGGGCTCGTTATCTGGGCTGGGGGGCGCACCAGGGGACGATCGAATCGGTCCGGTTCCGCGTCGGCGCCGGCACGCCGGTCCTGGTCGAGGTCACCGCTGCGGCCGGAGGGCTGGACGACTTCCCGGTCGAGGGGCTTCCGGTGGACGTGGTGCGGGAACCGTTGCCGTTCGACGGCAGCATCAGGCCCGTGTCGGGGAGGGCCGGGCTGCTGATGAGCTGGCAGCCGGTGCCGGGGTTGTACGCCCGCGCCAGCACGACGGACCTCGACCAGAACGCGTTGCGCCGTGCGGTGGAGGTTCTCCGCTGGGACACCGCCCGCCGCTGCGCCAGTCCGGTGCGGCCGACGGAGCTGCCGAGCGGCGCGCGGGTCGCCGGTTGCGACGTGGATGTCTCCTCGTTCCCGGGCCTGGTGACCGCGGAGCTGACCATCAACCGCGCGCGGACGCAGTACATGTGGCTGCGCTACCGCTACGCGAGCCACGTCGCCGGCGGTCGGACCGAGGGAAATCGGACGGTGGCCGGGCGACCCGCGTACCTCAGCTCGGACGGTACGAGCCTGGAACTGCTCGGCCTGCCGAGAGTGGACCTGATCGCCCAGCTGCGGTGGGCGGCTGCGGGAGCCGAACCGTCCGGGTTCACCGAGGCGGAGGCGGGGATGCTCCTGGCCGGCGCGAAGGTGGCCGCGAACCCGACCGACCCGCAGACCTGGCCCTGACTCGCCACGCACCAGACCTCGGTAGGGAACTGCCCCTCAAGGGGTGTGCCTGTGCCAAGATCGCTCGGGCTCGGGTCGTAGGCTTGGGGATCGTGAGTCCCCGTCGCAATCGGCCCCGCCGGGAAGAAGGCCCCGGCCTGGACGCCGAACGAGCCCGGCACGGCGTGCCGACCGTGCAGCAGTGGCGCGACGGCGACTGGCAGGTACGCGCGATCAGCGGCGGCGCGTCCGCCAAGACGTACCGCTGTCCCGGCTGTGACCAGGAGATCCGTCCGGGCGTGCCGCACCTGGTGGCCTGGCCGGCCGACGACCGGGGTGACCTGACCGACCGCCGGCACTGGCACAGCGGTTGCTGGCGGGCCCGGGAGCGCCGCGCCCCCAACCTCCAGCGCGGGCGCGGCGCCCCCCGCCACGGCTGAGCGATCTGGATCACCCGGTTCCCGCCCCGGCGGGCGGTGGGGCCGACGACGCGGGACACTGGCGGGGTGAGCACTGCGATCCGCGCGTCGTCGATCCTGCCCGGTCGCCGGGAGGACATCGAGCTGCACACCGCCGACGGGCTGACGCTCGTCGGCGAGCTGGCCCGGCCGCTGGACCGCGAGCCGGTCGGCACGCTCATCTGCCTGCACCCGCTGCCCACCCACGGCGGGATGATGGACAGCCACGTGTTCCGCAAGGCGGCCTGGCGGCTGCCCGCGCTGGCCGACCTGGCCGTGCTCCGGTTCAACACCCGGGGCACCAGCAGCGTCCGGGGCACCAGCGAGGGGGCGTTCGACAACGCGGTAGGCGAGCGGTTCGACGTGGCCGCCGCGATCGAGTACGCCGAGTTCCACGAGCTGCCCAACATCTGGCTGGTGGGCTGGTCGTTCGGCACCGACCTGGCGTTGAAGCACGGCTGCGACCCGGCAGTGGCCGGCGCGATCCTGCTCTCCCCGCCGCTGCGCTTCTCCGCCCCGGAGGACCTGACGGTCTGGGCCTCCTCGGGGCGGCCGCTCACCGCCCTGGTGCCGGAGTTCGACGATTACCTGCGCCCGGAGGAGGCCCGCCGGCGGTTCGCCGCGATTCCACAGGCCGAGGTGGTCGGCGTGGACGGCGCCAAGCACCTCTGGGTCGGCGACGCGGAGCGGGTGCTCGACGAGATCGTCCGGCGGGTCGCGCCCGACGTGCCGCTGCCGCTGCCGACCACCTGGGACGGCCCGATGGAGACCGGCGACGTCAGCTCGTACGCCGACCGCACGGTGGCCGCGTTCGCCGAGACCCCGGTGCCCGGCCCGGCCCAGCGCAGCGCCGACTGACGGCTCAGCGCGCGTCCTGGCGGGGCAGCACCACCTCGCGCAGGATCAACTGCAACGCGGCCACCGTGGGGATGGCGATCAACGCGCCCACCACGCCCAGCAGCGACACCCCGAGGAGCGCGGCGAGCAGCGCGGCCACCTCGTTCACCGACACCGCCCGCCGCATGATCTTCGGGTAGATCAGGTAGTTCTCCACCTGCTGGTAGACCACGAAGAACACCAGGCAGGCGATGCCCACCGGCAGGTCGGTGGCGAGGCCGACCAGGGTGACCACCACCGCGCCCAGGGTCGCGCCGATCTGCGGGATCAGGTCGGTCACCGCCACCACCACGGCCAGCGCGAACGGGTACGGCAGGCCGACCACCACCGCGAACACGAACGTGCTCGCCCCGGCCAGCACCGCGATGGCCAGCGCGCCGACCATGTACGCGCCGACCCGGGTGAGGATCTCGTCGCCGATCAGCCGCACCCGCTCCCGGCGTGAGCGCGGCACCAGCGCGTATCCGAGGTCGCGCAGCCGGTTGAAGTAGGCCAGGAAGTAGATCGTCAGCACCAGCACGGTCAGCACGCGGAAGATCGTGCCGAAGATCAGTTGTGCCCCGCCGAGGACGCCGCCGAGTGCCCGGCCGATGGTGTCCGCGTTCGCCGCCGACCGGACCCGCTCCATCACGTCGTAGCGGACCACGAGATCGTTGACCGTGGGATTGCGGCGCAGGTCCTCGACGTAGCCGGGCAACTGCTGGACGAACTGCCCGGACTGGGTCACCACCGGGGGCACCAGCGCCAGCAGCCCGCCGACGATCAGCAGCACCACGGTCAGCGTCACCACCGTCACGGCCAGCCCGTGCGGCAGCCCCCAGCCCCGCAGCCGGACCACCGCCGGGTGCAGGCCGACCGCCAGGAAGAGCGCGATCACCACCAGGACCAGGATGCCTGCCGCGTTGCGGACGCCCAGGAAGACCGCGTACGCCAGCAGCACGCCGAGCGCGCCGGTGAACCCGACCAGGAAGCTGTTGCGCCGCAGCGGTCGCCCCGGCACGCCGAAGCGTCCGGACGGCTCGAACTCACCGGGCTCGACCTCGGCCGTGACGCTCCCACCGTCGATGCTCCCGGCGTGGATGCTTCCGGCGTCGGTGTTCCCGGCGTCGGTGCTTCCGGCGTCGGTGCGGGTGCGGTCGGCGGCACTGTCGGTGCGCCCGGTGTCGCCGCCCCCGGGCGTTCCGCCGGAGCGCCCGGTGCCGGAGGGCCTCGTGCCGCTGCTTCCCGACGGGATGAGCGGACCGGACCCGGTTCGGGCGTCGCGGAGACCGCCGGGATTCGGAGGCCGGGCGGGATCGCCGTCCCTCGCTGCGGCCTCGCCCCTGGGATCGGTCGGCTCCGGCTCCGGTCGCAGTGCCTCGAACGGGTCGTCGTCCGGGGCGGCGGATCCCTCCAGCGACACCCGTGCCTCCCGCTCCCCGTTGCCCCGATCGGCGCGTCCGAGCGACTCGTGACGAGCCCCGTGTCGCCGCCGCGTCCTCTGCCCGCAGACTAGCGGCCCGGTTCTGCGTCGACCATCCCTCCGCCACTTCCCGCCGGCACACCCATAGCGTTCCACTCACGGGCCTGGTCGTGGGCGAGTGGAACACCATGGGTGTCTCGGGTGCCCGGACGCACCCGTGGCGTTCCACTCACGGGCTTGGTCGTGGGCGAGTGGAACACGATGGGTGTGTCGGGTGCGCGGACGCACCCGTGGCGTTCCACTCGAGGGTTTGCCGGAGCGTGCGTGGAACGGCGGACTCACCGGCAGGTGGAGGCACCGCGATGTCGTGTCGAGCGTTCCGTGTCGGCGGCAACGGACGCCTGGAGGTCAGTCCTTGTCGACGGTGACGGCGCTCGGCTTGGCGCTGCGCTCGTCCGTGGTGGGCTTGGTCGGGCGCTTGCCGTTCTCGCCGGTGCTGGTGATCTTCGTGGCGGTGGCGCCCCGGCCACCCTCGCCCGGCACGGCGGCCACCGTGGGCTCACCGTCGACGCCCGCGCCGGCGGCGGAATCCATCGTGGTCACCGGCTCGGCGATCGGCTTCGCCTGCCCGGCCTCCGCCGGCTCGCCTGTCGTCCGTTCGCCACCCTTCTCCGGTCCGGCACCGTTGGCCGCCACCGCGGCCGTGCCCTTCGCCGTGCCGCTGCCGGCCAGGGCACCGCTGCCCACGGGCACGCCGTCGCCTGCCGGCCGGCCGCCGTTGGCGGCGGTGGCGAGGTCACCGGGGTCGACCGGGGTGGCCGTGATGCCGGCCGAGTCGGCGTCCCGGCGCAGCGCGGTGAGCCGGCTCTCCAGGTCGTCGGACTCCTGGCGGGACTTCCAGGTTTCGGTGCGCAGGTCGGCCAGCTCCTGCTGCGCCTTGGCGATCTCCAGCATCACCCCGGCGAGCTGCTGCCGACCGGCGGCCACCTCCTGCTGGGTGGCGGCGAGGTGCTGCTGGGTGGTGGCCAGGTGCTGCTGGGTGGTGGCCGCGTACTCCTCGAACTGGCGACGCGAGGCCGCGACGTGCTCGTCGGCCTTGCGGCGCTGCTCGGTGGCGCCCGCCTCGGCCCGGCGCAGCAGCTCGGCGGCCTCCAGCTCGGCCTGCTGCCGCATGGTCAGCGCGTCTTCCTCGGCGGCCTGCCGGATGCTCGCGGCGTTCCGCTCGATCTCGTCGCGCCGGGTGGTGTACGCCTGCTCCAGCTCCGCGTGCCGGGAGGTGTGCTGCTTGTCGAGGTCGTCGCGGCGCTTGGCGAACTCCTGCTCGGCGGCGGCGCGGCGTTGGGCCAGCTCCTTCTCCGCCTTCTCCCGCTGCCCGGCCACCTCCTTCTCCACCCCGGCCCGCCAGGCGCCCAGCTCCTGCTGGGTCTGGGCGCGGGACTGCTGCACGTACGCCTCGGTCTCGGTGCGCATGCGCTGCACGTACGCCTCGACCTCGGCGCGATTGCGCTTGCCGGCGTCGACGGCCTCGGCGGTGAGCCGGTTGGCCTCGGTGCGGGCCCGGCCGCGGGTGGCCTTCGCGGCCTCGTCCGCGTCGTCCACGATCTTCTTGGCCTCGGCCAGCGCCTTGGCGTGGGTGGCCCGACCGGCCTCGGCGGCGGCGTCGGTGAGCCGCTTGGCCTCCTGCTGCCCCTTGGCGTGCACCTCCTTGGCCGCCTCGCGCAGCTGGTTGGCCTCCTGCTGGGCCTTGGCCAGCGCCTCCTTGGCCGACTCACGCAGCCGTGCGGCCTCCTGCTGGGCGCGGGAGTGGATCTCCTTGGCGGTGTCCCGTAGCTGGGTGGCCTCCTGCTGGGCCTTGGCCAGCGCGTCCTGGGCGGTCCGGCGCAGCTTCTCGGCCTCGTCCTGGGCGGCCGTACGCAGCTTGGCGGACTCGTCCTTGGCCGCCTTCAGCGTCGCCTCGGCCTCGGCCCGGCGGGCGGCGGTGTGCCGCTCCTCCTCGGCCCGGCGCGCGGCGAGCGCGATCTCGAAGTCCTTGAGCGCCTGCGCGGCCTGCTCCCGGGCCTCCTCGACGATGTGCTCGGCGGCGGCCCGGCGGGCCTCGATCTCCTCGTTCGCGGCGGCGAGGATGTCGTCGGCCTGCTCCTCGGCCATGGTGAGGATCTGCTCGATCCGGGGACCGAGGTGGCGGAACGAGGCGCGGTCGACCACACCCACCTGCTTGCGCACCTGGGCGAGGTCGCGTTGCAGCACCTCGACCTGGCCGGCCAGCTTGTGGATCTGGGTGTACGCCTGCTCCCGCTCGGTGGTCAGCGCCGCGATCTCGTGTTCCGCGCGGGCGACGTAGCGGTCGACCTGTCGTTTCTCGTATCCCCGCAGCGCGGACTCGAAGCTGGGCTCCGTGGTCACGTCCCCGCCGAGCGCGAACAGTTCCTCGCCGTGCGACATGCCCCCATCCTCACACGCATCCGGCTCTGTGGGGGCGATACGGACGCCCCTTCTGGGACCTACTTCACCCTCGTGGCGAAACGGGCCGGGGAAAGCATGACGGCGCGGAGTGGCACCGGTCACCCGGTGTCACTCCGCGCCGCGGCTCATGCCCCGTCAGCGGGTGGTGCTCAGCCGGCCGACTCGGCCGTGACCTTCTGCCCGGCGTCGGCCTTCGGCGCCTCGGCCTTGTTGCCGCCCGCCGGCACGCCCGGCACGATGCCGGCCAGGCCGGAGAGCATCTGCCCGAGCTGCGAGGTCACCGCGTCCTTCTGGCGGGTGAGGTCCTCGACCTCGCGACGGGCCGCCTGGGTGGTCAGCTCGGCCTCGGTGCGGGCCTCGTTGAGCACCCGCTGCGACTCGGCCCGGGCCTCGTTCAGCGTCTTGTCGGCCAGCGCCTTGGCCTTGTCGACGGTGTCGTTGGCGGTGCGCTCGGACTCGACCCGGCGGGCCTCGGCCCGCTGCTCGATCTCCTTCGCCCGCTCCTGGGCGGCCCGGGCCCGCTGCTCGGCCTCGTTGACCATCTTCTGGGTCTGGCTGACCTGGGCGGCGTGCCGCGCCGACTCCTCGCGCTCGGCCTTCTCGCGCCGCTCGGCGAGCTGCAGCTCCAGGGCCTGCAGGTCCTTGTCGCGCTTGTCGCGCGCGTCGGTGAGCAGCTTGGTCGCCTCGGCCCGCTTCTCCTCGGCCTCCCGGGCCGCCTTGGCCCGCTGCTGGGTGATCTCCCGCTCGGCGGTGGCGCGCAGGGTGGCGACCTCCCGCTCGACTGTCGACTTCAGCTCGGCCACCTCGTGCGCGGTGACCGTACGCAGCTGCTTGGTCTCCCGGTCGGCGTCGGCGCGCAGCGTGTCCGCCTCCCGGCGGGCCTGCACGCGCACCTCGGCGGCCTCACGCTCGGCGGCGGTGCGGACGCTGCCGGCCTCGCGCTCGGCGGTGGCCTTCATCGCGGCCGCCTCGGCGCGCGCCTTGTCGGTGATCTCCCGGGCCTCGAGGCGGGCGGCGGAGAGGATGCCCTCCGACTCGCGCTTGGCCTCGTTGCGGTGGTCGTTGGCCTGTTCCTCGGCCAGCCGGAGGATCTGCTCGACGCGGGTGCCCAGGCCGGAGAGGGTCGGCCGGCTGTTCTCCTCGAGCTGCTTGTTGGTCTCGGTGAGCTTCTGCTCGAGCGCGCCCTGGCGCTGCTCGGCCTGCCGGAGCCGGCGCTGGGCGTCGTTCATCCGCTGCTCGGCCTCGGCGCGGGCCTGCTCGGACTGGCTCAGTGCGGCGCTCAGCCGGCCGATGAAGTCGTCGACCTGGTTGGTGTTGTATCCGCGCAGGCCAACAGTGAAATCGGGCTGTGAGTTCGCGTTATCGAAGAACGCAAGAGGGGAGGACTGCTGCTGGGGCATTGGGACATACTCGCAGACGCCCCAGGGTGGTTCGCAAGAGTGGTCGGCAGCTTTCGCGTCCTCTTTACATGGTCAACTCGCCCGATCGGGGGGACCGGACCAACCGGCGATCTTGGCAGGTCCCGGGCACGACGGGCTCACGGCGGCGGTGACCGGAAAGGGCCGCGGGTCGGCACCCGCGGCCCTTTGTCCGCATGACTGTCTTCACGCCAGTCGAATGGCGTCACGGTCCGCCGGAAAGGCAATCCGGCGCCGCCGTACGGTCAGTGACCGCGGAACCTGTTGATCGCGCTTTCGTGGCGGGCGCGCAGCTCGGCGTCCCGCACGCCGAGCCCGTCCGCGGGCGCCAGGCAGCGCACGCCGACCTTGCCCTGGTGCGCGTTGCGGTGCACCTCGTACGCGGCCTGCCCGGTCTGCTCCAGCGGGTAGGTCCGCGACACGGTCGGGTGCACCTTGCCGAGCGCGACCAGCCGGTTGGCCTGCCACGCCTCGTGGTAGTTGGCGAAGTGGCTGCCGACGATGCGCTTGAGGTGCATCCACAGGTAGCGGTTGTCGTACTGGTGCAGGAAGCCACTGGTGGAGGCGCAGGTGACGATCGTGCCGCCCTTCTTGGCGACGTAGACGCTGGCGCCGAACGTCTCCCGGCCCGGGTGCTCGAACACGATGTCCGGGTCCTCGCCACCGGTCAGCTCGCGGATCCGCTCGCCGAACCGACGCCACTCGTCCTGGTCCTGGGTGTCCTCGTCCTTCCAGAACCGGAAGCCCTCGGCGGTGCGGTCGATGACCAGCTCGGCGCCCATCTTCCGGCACAGCTCGGCCTTCTCCGGCGAGGAGACCACGCAGACCGGGATCGCGCCGCCGTTCAGCGCCATCTGGGTGGCGTAGCCGCCCAGGCCGCCGGACGCGCCCCAGATCAGCACCACGTCGCCCTGCTTCATGTTCGCCCCGTGGTGCGAGACGAGCTGCCGGTACGCGGTGGAGTTGACCAGCCCGGGGCTGGCCGCCTCCTCCCAGCTCAGGTGGCGCGGCTTCGGCATGAGCTGGTTGGCCTTGACCACGCACAGCTCGGCCAGGCCGCCGAAGTTGGTCTCGAAGCCCCAGATCCGCTGCTGCGGGTCGAGCATCGTGTCGTCGTGGCCGGCGGCGTCCTCCAGCTCGACCGACAGGCAGTGCGCGACCACCTCGTCGCCGGCCTTCCACCGGGTCACGCCGGGCCCGGTCCGCAGCACCACGCCGGCCGCGTCCGAGCCGACCACGTGGTACGGCAGGTCGTGCCGGCGGGTCAGCTCGGAGAGCCGGCCGTAGCGCTGGAGGAACTTGAACGTGGGCAGCGGCTCGAAGATGCTCGTCCACACCGTGTTGTAGTTGATCGCGCTGGCCATCACCGCGACAAGCGCCTCGCCCGGCCCCAGCTCGGGGGTGGGCACCTCCTGGACGTGCAGTGCCTTGCGCGGGTCCTTGTCCCGGGTGGCCATGCCGTCGAACATGCGGGTGTCCTCGGCGCGGACCACCACGCCGCGGTAGCTCTCCGGCACCGGAAGCCCGGCCAGGCCGGCGAGTTCCCGCTCCGGCCGCGCCGAGCCCTCCGCCGCCATGATCGCTTCAAGGATGTCCTGCACGGTGACCTCCCGTTCGTCAGCACCCGCACCGGGGGCAGGGGTGCTGCCATCGTCGGCGCCGGTGCGACGGGACCGCCATGTCGGCAATCGACACATCCGGCACCGGTCGCGCTCCTGTGGGGCGGGACGTTACTGAACGGTAGCTTGGGCGGGAAGCCCTCTGTGAAAAACTGCATCGGCCGATGCGTGGAGCTGTCCGTGGGAACGCGGAACCGCGCATGGCCGCGCGGCTTCCCACGTGTTAGGAGGGGCCCCTTGTTAACAGACGGGTGTTAACAAGGGGCCCCTCCTTACACCTCAGGCGGGCTGGACCAACTCGATCAGCACGCCGCCGGCGTCCTTCGGGTGCACGAAGTTGACCCGGGAGTCGGACGTGCCCCGGCGAGGGGCGTCGTAGAGCAGCCGGACGCCACGCTCGCGCAGCGCCGCGCAGGCCACGTCGATGTCCGCCACCGTGTAGGCGACCTGCTGGATGCCCGGGCCCCGCTTGTCCAGGAACTTGCCGATCGTGGTGTCCGGCGAGAGCGGGGCGAGCAACTGCACCATGCCGCCGGAGGCGTCCGGTCCGACCGCCAGCATCGCCTCGCGTACGCCCTGCTCGTCGTTCGTCTCGGTGTGCACGCAGCGCATGCCGAAGGTGCGCTGGTAGAAGTCGATCGCGGCGTCCAGGTCCGCGACCGCGATCCCGACGTGGTCGATGCGGCGCAGACCGATGTCTGTGACAAACTCGGCAGCGGGCTCGACGGAGGAGTTCTCAGCCATGGCGCTAGTCTGACCGAACAATCGTTAAGGCGTACAGGTCGGCACCCCCCTCGGAGGCAGGCATGGCTTCGGTGATCGTCAGCGGCGCGCGGACCCCGATGGGGCGCCTGCTGGGCAACCTCAAGGACCTCCCGGCGACCAGGCTCGGCGGCATCGCGATCAAGGCGGCGCTGGAGCGCGCCGGCGTGGCACCCGACCAGGTGCAGTACGTGATCATGGGGCAGGTGCTCCAGGCCGGCGCCGGTCAGATCCCGGCCCGCCAGGCGGCCGTGGAGGCCGGCATCCCGATGTCCACCCCGGCGCTGACCATCAACAAGGTCTGCCTCTCCGGGCTGGACGCGATCGCGCTGGCCGACCAGCTCATTCGGGCCGGCGAGTTCGACGTCGTCGTCGCCGGCGGCATGGAGTCG
The DNA here is from genome assembly GCF_044455315.1 of Micromonospora sp. NPDC051300. Lineage (NCBI taxonomy): Bacteria > Bacillati > Actinomycetota > Actinomycetes > Micromonosporales > Micromonosporaceae > Micromonospora > Micromonospora sp. NPDC051300. Next base: position 29,858 of record NZ_JBITEP010000021.1, read on the forward strand.
ATGACCAACGCACCGCACCTGCTGCTCGGGCAGCGTTCCGGCTACAAGTACGGCGACGTGACGGTCAAGGACCACATGGCCCTCGACGGCCTCACCGACGCCTGGGACTGCTGCTCGATGGGCGAGTCCACCGAGCGGCACGGCGCGCGGCACGGCATCACCCGCGAGGAGCAGGACACCTTCGCGGCCGCCAGCCACCAGCGTGCCGCCGCCGCCCAGAAGAACGGTCACTTCGCCGAGGAGATCACCCCGGTGATCATCCCGCAGCGCAAGGGCGACCCGCTGGTGATCAGCGAGGACGAGGGCATCCGGCCGGACACCACCGCCGAGTCGCTGGGCCGGCTGCGGCCCGCCTTCGCCAAGGACGGGACCATCACCGCCGGCAGCTCCTCGCCGATCTCCGACGGCGCCGCCGCGGTGGTCGTGATGAGCAAGGCCAAGGCGACCGAGCTGGGGCTCACCTGGCTGGCCGAGATCGGCGCGCACGGCAACGTGGCCGGACCGGACAACTCCCTGCACTCGCAGCCGTCCAACGCCATCAACCACGCCCTGAAGAAGGGCGGCCTCGGCCTGGACGACCTCGACCTCATCGAGATCAACGAGGCGTTCGCGGCGGTCGGCATCCAGTCCACCCGCGACCTCGGGATCAGCGCGGACAAGGTCAACGTCAACGGCGGCGCGATCGCACTCGGCCACCCGATCGGCATGTCCGGCGCCCGGCTGGTGCTCACGCTCGCGCTGGAGCTGAAGCGGCGCGGCGGCGGCACCGGGGCGGCCGCGCTCTGCGGCGGCGGCGGCCAGGGCGACGCGCTGATCATCCACGTGCCGACGGGCGGCGAGTCGCACGCGTGAGTGACGTGACCAACCCGGGCACCGGCCCGGTGCGCCGCAGCCGGGACGTACCCCTGCTGGTCGAGCGGGCCCGCGCGGGCGACCCCCGCGCGGTCGCCCGGCTGATCACCCTGGTCGAGTCCGGCGACGAGGTGCTGCCGCAGGTCGCGGCCGCGCTGGCGCCCTACGCCGGGCACGCCCAGGTGGTCGGCCTGACCGGTTCGCCGGGCGTGGGCAAGTCCACCACCACGAACGAGCTGGTACGCGCGCTGCGGGCGCGCGGTCACCGGGTCGGCGTGCTGGCCATCGACCCGTCCAGCCCGTTCACCGGCGGGGCGATCCTCGGCGACCGGGTCCGGATGCAGGACCACGCCACCGATCCCGGCGTCTACATCCGCTCGATGTCCAGCCGGGGCCACCTCGGCGGGCTCTCCGCCGCGACGCCCCAGGCGGTCCGCGTGCTGGAGGGCGCCGGCTGTGACGTGGTGCTGGTCGAGACCGTCGGGGTCGGGCAGGCCGAGGTGGAGGTGGCCTCGCTCGCCGACACCACGCTGGTGCTGCTCGCCCCGGGCATGGGCGACGCGATCCAGGCGGTCAAGGCCGGCATCCTGGAGATCGCCGACGTCTTCGTGGTCAACAAGGCCGACCGGGACGGCGTCGACGCCACCGTGCGCGACATCCAGGGCATGATCGCGCTCGGCGAGCGCGGGCCGGGGGAGTGGCGCCCGCAGGTGGTGCGCGCGATCGCCGCGCGGGCCGAGGGCATCGACGACATCGCGGCCGCGATCGACAAGCACCGCGACTGGCTGGAGCGCCACGACGAGCTGCGCCGCCGCCGGGAGGCGCGGGCCGCCGCCGAGATCGAGGCCATCGCGCTGGGCACCCTGCGGAACCGGATCGGCTCGCTGCGCGACGGTACGCAGCTCGCCACGCTCGCGGCCCAGGTGGCCAAGGGCGCCACCGACCCGTACGCGGCGGCCGACGAGCTGGTGGCCCAGCTCGGCTCCTGACCCGCCACCTTCCCGGGGCTTGTACGCTGCCGTGGTCGGTTCGGGCGAGGGGATGGGGATCAGGCGTGGAGCACGAGGCTACGCAGGAGCTGTCGGTGACGCCGGACGCGACGGCCGGCGGGGCCACGCACGTCGCCGACGAGGTGGTGGAGAAGATCGCGGTGGCCGCCGCGAAGTCGGTGCCCGGCGTGGCTGAGCTGGGCGGCGACGTGGCCCGCTTCTTCAACGCCGTGCTCGACCGGGTCGGACTGGACCAGGTCGGCGACGCGCGGCGCGGCTGCACGGCGCACGTCACGAACGGCGCGGCGGTGGTCAACCTGGTCATCGTGATCGACGGCGGGCACCCGGTTCCGCAGGTCACCGACGGCGTACGGGTCGCGGTCACGTCCGCCGTGGAGTCGTACGGGCTGCGCGTCGACGAGATCAACATCAAGGTCGACGACGTGGCGCTGGGTGGCCCGGTGGTCCCGTCCGCCTGATCCGGTTACCGGCCGGTACGCACATACTTAGCGATCGTTCAGGCTGGCGTTCTACACTCGGTCTTCACGAGGACCCGAGGAGGAGCTCCGCGCATGGACGCTGACGAGATCGCCGCTGGCCGAGCCCGCTGGCAGGCCCGCTACGACGCCGCCCGCAAGCGCGACGCGGACTTCACCACGCTCTCCGGCCTGTCCGTCGACCCGGTGTACGGCCCGCCGGACGGGACCGCGTACCCCGGTTTCGAGCGGATCGGCTGGCCGGGCGAGTTCCCGTACACCCGGGGTCTGCACCCGACCGGTTATCGCGGACGGGCCTGGACCATCCGGCAGTTCGCCGGGTTCGGCAACGCCCGGCAGACGAACGAGCGCTACAAGATGATCCTCGGCGCCGGTGGCGGCGGCCTCTCCGTCGCCTTCGACATGCCGACGCTGATGGGGCGCGACTCGGACGACCCGCAGTCGCTCGGCGAGGTCGGCCACTGCGGCGTGGCGGTCGACTCGGCCGCCGACATGGAGGTGCTCTTCGACGGCATCGACCTGGCCGGCGTGACCACCTCGATGACCATCTCCGGCCCGGCCGTTCCGGTGTTCTGCATGTACCTGGTCGCCGCCGAGCGGCAGGGCGCCGACCTGTCCACGCTGGACGGCACGCTCCAGACGGACATCTTCAAGGAGTACATCGCACAGAAGGAGTGGCTGTTCGACCCCGAGCCGCACCTGCGCCTGATCGGCGACCTGATGGAATACTGCGCCACCGAGATCCCGCGCTACAAGCCGCTCTCGGTCTCCGGCTACCACATCCGCGAGGCCGGCTCGACCGCCGCGCAGGAGCTGGCGTACACGCTCGCCGACGGCTTCGGCTATGTCGAGCTGGGTCTGTCGCGCGGGCTGGACGTCAACGTCTTCGCCCCCGGGCTGAGCTTCTTCTTCGACTCCCACCTCGACTTCTTCGAGGAGATCGCCAAGTTCCGCGCCGCCCGCCGGATCTGGGCCCGCTGGCTGCGCGACGTCTACGGTGCCACCAGCGAGAAGGCGCAGTGGCTGCGGTTCCACACGCAGACCGCCGGGGTGTCGCTGACCGCCCAGCAGCCGGTCAACAACGTGGTACGCACCGCGGTCGAGGCCCTCGCGGCGGTGCTCGGCGGCACCAACTCGCTGCACACCAACGCGCTGGACGAGACGCTCGCGCTGCCCACCGACGAGTCCGCCGAGATCGCCCTGCGTACCCAGCAGGTGCTGATGGAGGAGACCGGGGTGACGAACGTGGCCGACCCGCTCGGCGGCGCCTGGTACGTCGAGGCGCTCACCGACCGGATCGAGGCCGAGGCGGAGGAGATCTTCGCGCGGATCCGGCAGCTCGGCGGCGACGGCCCGCACAGGATCGGCCCGGTGACCTCCGGCATCCTGCGCGGCATCGAGGACGGCTGGTTCACCGGGCACATCGCCGAGTCGGCGTTCGCCTACCAGCAGGCGCTGGAGAAGGGCGACAAGAAGATCGTCGGCGTCAACTGCCACACCGGCACGGTCGCCAAGGAGCTGGAGATCCTGCGCATCTCGCACGAGGTGGAGCTGGAGCAGCGCCGGGTGCTGGCCGAGCGCAAGTCGGCCCGCGACGACGCCGCCGTCACCGCCGCCGTGCGCCGGATGGTGGAGGTCGGCCGGACCGGGGAGAACATGATCCCGGCGATGCTGGACGCGGTCCGCGCCGAGGCCACCCTGGGCGAGATCTGCGACGCGCTGCGCGCCGAGTGGGGCGTCTACCGCGAGCCCGCCCGCTTCTGATGCGAAGGAGGGGCCCCTTCTTAACAGACGTCTGTTAAGAAGGGGCCCCTCCTTGCACCTCTGAGCAGGGGTGAGAGTCGCAACGTCGCCGTTGCGGCTGAGCGGAGTTCGGTGCGACACGTGCGAGACTAGACAACCATGAGCGACCCACGGATCACCTCGTCGATCTTCACCCGCGGCGCGGTCGACCTCAGCGCGCTGCGCACCCCCGCACCGGCCGACACCCCTCCCGCCACACCGTCTCAGGGCGGCCCGCCCGCCGGGCTGCCGGGCAGTCCCGCCGGCTCGGCCGCGGTGATCGACGTGACCGAGGCGAACATCCAGTCCGAGGTGCTCGAACGCTCGCTCAGCACACCGGTCGTGGTCTTCTTCGGCGCCGCCGGCTACCCGGAGAGCGACCAGTTCGCCCCGGTGCTGGAGCGGCTGGCCGCCGAGGGCGCCGGCGCCTGGCTCCTGGCCCGGGTCGACGTGCAGCAGCAGCCCCGGCTCGCGCAGATGTTCCAGCTCCAGGCGCTGCCCACCACGTACGCCATCGTCGGTGGCCGGCCGGTCGACGCCTTCCCCGGCGTGCTGCCCGAGTCGGAGCTGCGCAAGTGGCTCCAGGCTGTGCTCAAGGCCGCCGGCGTCACCGTTGCCGAGCCGGAGGACCCGCGGCTCGACGCGGCCGACGACGCGCTGATGAGCGGCGACCTCGACGCCGCCGAGGCGGAATACCGGAAGATCCTGGCCGAGTCCCCGGCCGACGCGGCGGCGGAGGCGGGGCTGGCGCAGGTCGGGTTGGCCCGCCGGGTGGCCGGGGCGGACCCGCAGGGCGCGCTCGACGCCGCGGCCGCCTCCCCGGACGACGTGGACGCCCAGTTGCTGGCCGCCGACATCGAGGTGCTCAGCGGCCTGGCCGAGCAGGCCTACCAGCGGCTGGTCGGCGTGGTCCGCCGGACCGCCGGCGAGGAACGGGACAGGGCACGCCAGCACCTGATCAGCCTGTTCACCATCGCCGGCCCGGACGACCCCGCCGTGGCCGCGGCCCGACGCGCACTGGCCAGCGCCTTGTTCTGAACCCGACGTACGCCCGTGCGGGCCGGCGCGCCGCCGGCCCGCCCGACCTTCGAGGACGGGAGCCCATGATGCGCCGGATCGCCGTCCTCGACGCGCCGACGAACCTCGGGCTGCGCCCGCCCACGGTCAGCTCCGTGCCCGGCTGCGCCAAGGCGCCCGGCGCGCTGCGCGACCACGGTCTGCTGGCCCGGCTGCGGGCCCGCGACGCCGGCTGTCTCACCCCGCCGCGGTACGACCCGGGCGACTGGCGGCCCGGCGACGGCGTCTGCCACGCGCCGGAGATCTCCGCGTACTCGGCGGCGCTCGCCGACCGGATCGGCGCGATCATCGACCGCGGCGAGTTCCCGCTGGTGCTCGGCGGGGACTGCTCGGTGCTGCTCGGCTCGGCGCTAGCCATGCACCGGCTCGGTGAGGCGGTCGGCGGGCGGATCGGGCTGGTCTTCGTGGACGGCCACTCCGACTTCCGGCACCCCGGCAACGCCTCCTACGTGGGTGCGGCGGCCGGGGAGGACCTGGCGCTGGTCACCGGCCGGGGGCAGCCCGACCTGGCCGCGATCGAGGGGCGGCGGCCCTACTTCCGCGACGTCGACGTGGTGGTGCTCGGCATCCGCGCGCAGGACGAGTACCGGCTCGACCTCCAGGCCGCCGGCATCACCACCCGGCCGGTGCCGGCGCTGCGGGCCGAGGGCGCCGCCCGGACCGCGCAGTGGGCGCACGAGCAACTCGTGGACTGCGCCGGCTACTGGGTGCACATCGACGTCGACGTGCTCGACCCGGCGGTGATGCCCGCCGTCGACGCGCCCGACCCGGGCGGCATCGCCTTCGCCGAGCTGGAGATCCTGCTCGCCGGGCTGGTGGACACCCCGCACTGTCTCGGCGTCGAACTGACCGTCTTCGACCCCGACTACGACCAGGACGGCGCGTACGCGGCGGAGATCGTCAACACCGTGGTGGCGGGTCTCGCCCCGGTCGTCGCCCCGGGCGCCCTGCCGCCCCGGCTGCTGCCGTCCGGCCCGGTCACGCCGGTGCCCCGCACGGGCAACGGCCGCCCGGAGCGTGGCTCGGTGCCCGTACCCGCCGTCGCGGTCGACCCGGTCGGCCCGCCGGCGGTCGGGGACGAGGCCGTCGACGGCTCCCGTCCGGGCGGGCCGGTCCTGCCGTGGCAGCCGGCGCCCGACGCGGAGGAACCCGGTGCGGCCGTCGGCCCCGGGTTGCTCCGCCGCGTCGCGGTGCCCGACGCGGACACCGCACCGTCCGGTGAGGATCCGCCGGCCACTGACGGCCCGGCCTGAGCGGCGGCCCGGCCTGGGCGGCGCGGGTGGTCAGGCGAACAGGACGAGTGGCCGGTCGGCGTCCCGGACGCCGACGAAGCACGCGGCGGTGACCCGGGAGCCCTGTGCCACCCGGCGCACGCCGTGCACCCGTGCGGCGTCGAACATCAGCAGGTCGCCCTGGCCGGGTTCGCAGGACCAGTGCGGCTCGCCGAGCTGCTCCCGGTCCAGGCCGTAGTCGGTCCGGCGGCGGGCGTCGTAGGTGCCCTCGTCCGACCACAGCGACCAGAAGTCGACCTGGCCGCCGTTGCCGCGCGGCGGCACCTCGAGGTAGACGTTGGTGCCGATCCGGCGGCGCAGCCCGTGTGCGGCGAGCAACGGGATGGCCCGCTGGTCGATGTGCGGGTTGGCGTGCCCGCCGGCCGGCCAGCGGCGGATGACGCCGGGGAGCATCAGCCGGCCGTCGTGCCGGGCCACCGTGGCGCCGGCCGGCCACATCTCGTCCAGCCGCAGCCGCAGCTCGTCCAGGGGCGACAGTCGGCCGGCGAAGATCTCCTCGCGGACCAGGGCGAGCGTGTCGGCGGCCGTCTCCAGGTAGCGCCGTTCGTGGGCGGGGGACTCGGCCGCCTCGCCGATCGAGGTGCCGATGCTCTGGAAGTCGCCGGTCAGGGTGTAGCGCGCCCGCTCGCACGCCTTGACCACCCGGGGCAGCACCACCCGACAGGCCGGCAGCGGGTGGAAGCCGCGGACCCAGATGGCGTCCAGCGTCCCCTCGGCGAGCTGGGCCAGGGTGACCGCGTTCAGCTCCTCGGCGTGTTTCACGGTCAGACCGAGATCTCGCCGTGCCAGACGGTGACCGCCCGGCCGCCGAGCCGCATCCGGTCGCCGCGCCGGGACAGCCGCAGCGTGCCGCCGCGTGGGGAGTGCTGCTCGGCGACCAGGTCGTCGCGGCCCAGGCGCTCGGCCCACCAGCTGCCGATGGTGCAGTGGGCGGAACCGGTGACCGGGTCCTCCGGGACGCCGACCGCGGGATAGAAGCACCGGCTGACGATCCGGTCCCGGGCCGTGTCGTGGGCGGTGAGGATGACCCCGCGGACCGGGATGGCGGCGAGCGCGGCCAGGTCCGGCCGGGCGGAGCGTACGTCGTCCGGGCCGCCGACCTCGACGAGCAGGTCGGACACCCCGCGGGTGACCGCGACGACTGTCGTGTCGGGGCCGAGGGCCCGGCGGAGCTCGTCCGGCGGGTCGACCGGGGCGGGCGGGTCGGCCGGGAAGTCCATCTCGATCCACCCCTCCGGGGAGACCGAGCAGGTCAGGTCGCCGCTGCGGGTGCGGAACCGGCTGTGCCCGCCGAGCACGTGCGCGGTGGCGAGCGTCGCGTGGCCGCACAGGTCGACCTCGACCGTCGGGGTGAACCAGCGCAGGTGCCACCAACCGTTCTCGGCCGGCAGCGCGAACGCGGTTTCCGAATGCCGCATCTCGCTCGCCACGGACTGCATCCACGCGTCGTCGCGCTTCTCGTCGAGAATGACGACGCCCGCCGGATTACCGCGGAACGGTTGGTCGGTGAACGCGTCGACGACGAAGAGCCGGCTGCCGTCGGCGCTCATGCCCGCTCGGCCGCCGTGTGCGCGCTCACCACCGCCGGGGTCCGGCCGCTGAAGTAGAGCTGGGGATCGACCTCCAACGCGACCTCATAGGCCTTGGCCATGTCGCGGGCGATCTGCCGCAGCGCCTCGGCCGGGGACGACGGCGGTCGCCCCTGGTGGGTGCCGACCGGTTCCGGCACGGGCTGGTCGTCGACCGACATTCGGGCCCCCCTGCGTCGAGCCTGTCCCTAGAGATTGGTACGCCGCGGCCGTGAGGACAACCGCCATTCGGAGGATGTCACGAATTCGACCGACGCCATTGCGTGCGGGTGTGACGGGAATCCGTCTAACCGAGCAGACGTCATGTTCTCCAGTCCGTCTACGCGGCCCCTATCGGTTCGCCCGGGCCGGGCTGGCGGGGCGCCGCGTACGGGGCCAGGCGCGCGAGCGTCTCGCGGGTGGCGACGGTGTCCGGATGCTGCTCGCCGATCGCCCGTTCCCGGTCGGTGAGCAGGTCGGTGAGGACCGCACGGGCCGCGGCGACGTCGTTTCCCTCGATCAGGACCTGGGCGAGCGTCCAGCGCAGCAGCAGCACCTCCGGCCGGACCGCGTCGTCCGGCCGGACACCGGCGAGCGCGGTCCGGAGCTGCCCCCGCGCCTCGTCGATCCGGCCGAGGTCGAACAGGGACCGGGCGAGACTGTGCCGCACCAGGAGCGTCTCCGGTTCCTCCGGCGCCCAGTGCCGGAGCCGGATCGCGAGGATCTCCCGCAGCATCGTCTCGGCCTCCGCGGCCCGGCCCTGCAGGAGCACGGACCGGGCCAGCGTGTGCCGGATGATCATAGTGTCGGAGTGCTCCGGGCCGCGGACCTTGTCCTCGGCCGTCACGATCGACCTCAGTTCCTCCTCCGCCTCGCCCCACCGGTTCAACGCCATGATGGCGCGGGCGAGTTTGTGCCGGCTGGCGAGCGTGTCGGCGTGCTGACCGGTCAGCATCGCCCGCCGGCCCTCGATCACCTCGCGGAGCAGCGTCTCGGCCTCGGCGGGTCGTTGCTGCTCCAGCGCGGCCCGGGCCAGCTCGTGCCGCAACGCGAGGATCTCCAGGTCGGCCGGGCCCATCCCGTACGCCGGGCAGTTCTCGATCACCGGGACGAGCATCTCCTCGGCGGAGCGGGCCAGGCCGGTGGCCAGGAGGTACCGCGCGGTCAGCCGGACCAGTTCGAGCACGGCCAGCACGGTCAGCCGCTCGTACCGGATGCCGTTGCCCCGCAGGTGGTCCCGCGCCAGGCCGATGACGTGCGGGGCGAGCAGGTACCAGCCGTCCCAGTCGGCGGCGGCGTCCGGGTTGAGGTCCCGGACCGCGGCGGTGAGCAGTTGCGCGCAGAGCGCCTGGTATTCGGTGGCCTGCCGGCGCAGCTCCCGGTCGTCCCGCATGATGCCGTGCACCAGGGGGTGCAGCGAGAGGACGTGCTGGAAGTCCTCGATTCGCACGTCGGGCAGTTCGTCCGGGGTGAGCAGGGACAGGTCGGCGAGTCCTTCGAGGACGGTCAGCTGCTGCTGGGCGGTGAACTCGGAGAAGATCGGCGACCGTTTCAGGACCTCCTGGTCCAGCAGCCGGTGGTAGGGGACCGGGCCGACGCTCAGGCAGGCGAGCACCCGCAGCAGGTTGCCGGCCTGGGTGAGACCGCGCCGGGCGAGCAGTTCCAGCGAGATGTCGAAGACCCGCGCGGTGACCCCGAGGCCGGTCAGCTCGTCGAGCTTCGGCGCGCCCGGCGGCAGTTCGAGGCGTTGCTGGAGGGTGACCCGGTAGCTCTCGAAGTCGCGGAGCACCTGCCGGCCCTGGTAGATCTGGGTGGTGTGGACCGACTTCAGGTAGTCGCCCACCGCGCGCAGCGACAGCGGCAGTCCGCCGAGGGCGGCCGACAGGGCGCGGGCCTGCTCGGCGCTGCCGGCCGCGCCGCCGGCCCGGTCCAGCAGCACCAACGCACCCTCCGCGTCGGTGAGCGGTCGTACGGTGTGCCGGCGGGACCAGGCCGGCCAGGTGTTCCGGTCGCCGTCACGGCTGGTGACGATGACGAGGTTCGCCGGGTCCTGGGGCGGGCGTAGCCAGCCGCGACCGTCGGTGAGGTCGTCGTCGACCGGGTCCAGCAGCCGCGGGTCGTCGGCGTTGTCGATGACCAGCACCCAGTGCTCGGCCTTGTCCAGGAAGCGCCAGACCAGATCGGTGGCGCTCGCGTCGCCCGACCAGGCCCGTTCGACCAGGCCGCTCGGGGCGCCGAGGCGGCTGGCCACCTCGCGCATGGTCGAGCTGAGGCGCTGGGCCGAGACCCACCAGACCTGCCAGCCGGCGTTGCTCCGGCGGCGGGCGATCTCCAGCGCCAGGTAGCTCTTCCCGGAGCCGGGCAGTCCGTGCAGGACGTGCACCGACGCGGTCTCGCCGGCGGTGTCCCGGTCGCCGGAGACGATCTCCTCGATCAGCTCCTCCCGCCCGTAGAGCGGGGCGTCCAGGCGGCCGAACGGCGGCTTGATCGAGATGCGTCCGGCCCGGTCCGGCCGGTCGGTCGGCGGGTCCCCGGCGTCGGACCGGACCGGCGTGGCGGGCGTGGCGGTGTCGACCGGCGCCGGTTCGTCGGCGCCGGGCGGGTCGTCGGCCGCCGCGGCGGCCCGGATCTCCTGGCGCAGCGCCAGGTAGCGGGAATCGTCGCGGGTGGTCGGGCGGATCACCGAGAAGTGGTCGCCCTCCACCACCTCGCTCGCGGTGAATGATCCTTTCGCGATGTAGGGCGGGACGATGTTGTCGGACATTCCGGCGTACGTGGAGATCGGCAGCGGCCACTCGTGCGGCCCGGCCTGCCGCGCCTGGAGGACGCCGCGTTGGAGGGCGGCATAGGTCTCGGCGATCTCCTTCGTCAGCGCGCGCAATTCCCGTTCCTGGGGATTGCGGCAGCGAAACGTCATCCGCCGCAGGGAACCGAGGAACTGCGAACCGGAATTGGGGCAGGCGTACATCGCGACCCGCCGGATCCTCGCCAGCTCGTGGCCGCCGCCGCGGGCCAGCGTCCGCACCAGGTACCGCTGGATCGCCAGGCCGCCCTGGCTGTGCGAGACCAGCACGATCCGCGTCGCGGCGCGCACCTCGTGGGCCAGGTAGGTGCCGAGGCGGTCGGCGATGTCGTCCATCTCCGGGATGCGGCGGTCGGGTCGCACCCGGACGACCGTCGAGTCGTACTCGAAGAAGTGGACCCGCACCGAGGGCAGGTCGGGGTCGTCGGCCAGCAGCCGCGCCATCTGCGCCCAGGCACGACGGGAGGAGAAGAGCCCGTGCACGAAGACCACGTCGACGGCGCTCACCGCGGTTCCTCCCGGGGACTCGGCACCGGTGCGGGGGACGGCGTACGCGGGGTGCGGGGCGGATCCGGCTCGGACGCGGTGGCGGCCACGACGTCCACCACCACCCGGGTGCACAGGGTGGCCAACGCCAGGAGCACGCAGACCGTCACCGCAACGCGCAGCACCGGACCGGCCGGCAGCACCTCGGCCAGCGCCAGCACGGACAGCGCCGTGCCGATCACGATGGTCGTCACGATGAAAAGGGAATAGGCCCGCACCCGGGGTCTGGTCCAGAAGAGAACGCCGCCCGGGTCGTCGCGCCGGAGCCGACGGTTCTGCTCGCCGAGCCGCTCCAGGAAACGCGACTCCCAGATCAGGGCGAGCAGGAGAACCGGAAGCACCTGGGCCGCCGTCGCGTAAAGGTCAGGGACCATCGTCGCCCTTTCCGCTGCTGTCACCGGCCGTATCATCCAGTGGCCAGACATTGGTAAGGATCGCACGAATGGGCAAACCCGTCGGGCGTCCGGGTCGGGAGAGAACGCGGATTAGTCGGCGGTCGATTACACGTACCGTGGTGATTTGCCGGCGCAATTACCGCCGGTTTCTGCGGAGAGTGACCGGCGGCCGCGACGGGCCGGCGCAGTCCCGCCGGTGGGACCGGGTGACCGCCCGAGCCCCGGCCCGTGCCGGTGACGTTCCGTCAGGTTTCGAGCGGGCGGCCCGCCCCTCGATCCGGCCACCGTGCGTGACGGGCCGGCGGACTCAGCGCGCGAGGCCGCGCAGGAACCGCTCGGCGATCGGCACCGCGCTGGCCGTGCTGGAGCCGCCCTGCTCGACGAAGACGGCGAAGGCCACGTCGCCCTGCCAACCCACGAACCAGGCGTGGGTGTGCGCCGGGTTGTCGTCGTATTCGGCGGTGCCGGTCTTGCCGTGCACCGGGTCGCCGGGCACGTCCGCCAGCGCGGCCCCGGTGCCGCCGGTGACGACCTGGCGCATCAGGGTCTTCAGCGCCGCCACCGACTCCGGCCTGAGCGCCGGGCCGGCCGGGGCGGGCTTGGCCGGCGCCGGGTCGAGCAACAGCGTGGGCTGCTCGAACCGGCCCCGGGCGACAGCAGCGGTGGCGCCGGCCATGGCCAGCGGGCTGACCACTGTGGTGCCCTGGCCGATCGCGGCCGCCGCCTGCTCGGTGAGCCCGCCGTTCGCGGAGACCTTGCCGGTGAACGCGTCCACCCCCAGATCCCAGCCGGCCTCCAGCCCGAGCGCGCGGCCGGCCTGGGCGAGGCCGTCCGGGCCGAGTCGCGGCGCCAAGGAGGTGAAGGCCGTGTTGCAGGACTTGGCGAAGTCGGTGGCGAACGGCACCGCACCCAGCTCGAAGTTGTCCGAGTTCTTGAAGATCCGGCCGTCGACCTGGGCGGTCTTCGGACAGGCCACCGTGGTCTGCGGGGTCACCGCGCCCGCGTCCAGCAGACGCAGCGCGCTGACCATCTTGAACGTCGAGCCCGGCGGCACCTGGGCGGTGAAGGCGAGGTTCTCGCCGGCCGCGCCGGGGCCGTTCGCGGCCGCCAGCACCGCGCCGTCGCCGACCCGCACGGCGACCAGGGCGGACCGTCGCTTCTCGCCCCGCAACGCCGCGTCGGCGGCGTTCTGGGTGGCCACGTCGAGCGTGGTCCGCACCGGCTGCCCGGCCTTCGGGTCGCTGCGGAACAGCTCGGTGCCGGTCGGCTCGGAGGTGCCCTCGGCGGCGGGGCGTTCGGTGACCACGGTGACGCCGGGGGTGCCGCGCAACCGCTCGTCGTAGCGGCCCTGGAGGCCGCCGTGACCGACCAGGTCGCCGCGGGCGTAGCGGTCCGGGTGGGCCTGGAGGTCGTCGGCCTGGGCCGGGTCGACCGAGCCGAGCAGCGCCCGGGCGAACTCCCGGGTGGGGGCGAGCAGGAGCTTGTCGGACGTGAACCGGGTGCCCGGCAGGTCGTAGATGCGCGGCTTGATCTGCCGGTAGGCCTCGTCGCGCAGCGTCACCACCTCGACGACCGCGTCCCGGTCCGCCGCCTTCAGGCGTTTCGGCAGGTCGCCGAGGTCGACCGGCGGGTCGAGCGCCGGCCGGATCGCCTTGAACGCGGCGTCGAGCCGGCGCACCAGACCCGGCGCGTCGGTGACCTCGGCCGGCGCCACCTGCACCCGGACCACCGGGCGCGGCGCGACGATCGGGTTGCCGGCGGCGTCGAGCACCGCGGCCCGGGGCGCCACCTCCCGACGCAGCGCGAGGTGGTCGTCGGCCTCCAGCTTCTCGTGCACCAGGCTCGGCTCCCAGATCACCTGCCACTCGTCGCCCCCGCCCTTGAGGCGGACCGGGTTGTCGTAGGCCCAGCGGGCACCGCCGGGCAGCGGCCAGGTCACCCGGAACCGGGCGGTGGCGATGTCGCCGGTGGTCGTGATCTCGCCGGTGCGTTCCAGCGTCGGCGGGGTGGCGGCCAGCTCGCCGGAGAGCGCCCGGAGCCGCTCGGTCACCTCGCCGGCCGGCACCCGCCCGCCGGTCGGCTCGACGAAGCCGACCGCCTGCAGGTCGCCCGAGCGCCAGCCGCTGAGGAAGGCGTCGACGGTGCGCTCCGGCCCGTCCTCGCCCGAGCACCCGGTCAGCGCGCCGGCGGCCAGCAGGGCGGCGGCCAGCGCCGCGGTCAACCGGCGGCGGGATTGGCGACGGGGGTGGACGGGGTACGACACGGGCATGAAGGGGTCCCTCCGGTGCGTAGCTGACCTGCACGCTAGTACGGCACGCGGCTCCCCACGGCCCCGCCACCGCCCGCGGCGGGCGGAGAAGGGGCGTGTGGCAGTGTGATGAACATCGCCAGTCGGGGTACTCCGCGACCGGCCGACCACGCACCCGCAACAGGTGAAAGGGCACAGTCCCGATCCGGACGTCCGGCCAGTGGTCCGCCGACCGAGGGGCACAACGGCAGGGCCTAGGCTGGGCGGCAGAGTGACCCACAACGCGGTGGGTCGAGGGGAGTGGCACCGATGGACCGGCGTCCGGCGATCAAACCGGGACCCGATCTCCAGGCTGACACCAGCCGGGACGATGACAGCTTCGATTCGGCGACCGACGGGGACGGTTTCGGCCGTCTCGACACAGGAGTGACCGGCCTGACCGGTTCCAGCATCGACACCCTCTACGACCTGGGTCTGCCCGCGCAGGCGCTGGCCGACGACGTCGAGGACGCCGAGCTGGACGAGCCCGTACCCAACGCGGAGCGACTGGTCGCGCAGGCGGTCGCGCTCGCCGGCGACGACCACGACGCGGCCACGCTGGTGGACCGGTTCTGGCGGTTCGCGCCGGACGAGGAACTGATCGGCTTCACCGCCGAGGAGATGCTGGAGGCGGCCCGGGCACACCGGGACCTGGCCCAGCAACGGGTGCCGGGGGAGCTGAAGCTCCGGATCCACGAGCCGGACGCGGAGCAGCACCACACCGTCGTCGAGATCGTCACCGACGACATGCCGTTCCTGGTCGACTCGGTCACCGCGCTGCTGAACTCCCGGCACCTCGACGTGCACCTGCTGGTGCACCCGCTGGTGGTGGTCCGGCGTGAGCCGCTGGGCCGGCTCACCGAGGTCTCCGCCGACGTGGAGCCGGACGACGCGATCGCCGGCGACCTGGTCGAGAGCTGGATGCGGATCGAGATCGACCCGGTCCGCGACCCGGCCGAGCGGGAGACGGTGCGCCGCGAGTTGCAGCGGGTGCTGACCGACGTGCGCGAGGCCGTGGAGGACTGGCCCAAGATGCGGCAGCGGGCGCTGGCGCTCGCCGACGAGCTGGCCGCCGCGCGCACCTCGGACAGCCGCCCGCCGGTGCCGGAGAAGGACATCACCGACTCGGTGGAGCTGCTGCGCTGGCTCGCGCACGACCACTTCACGTTCCTCGGCTACCGGGAGTACCGGCTGGTCGACACGGACGGGGTGGACGGCGGGCAGGCGCTGGAGGCGGTCCTCGGCACCGGGCTGGGCATCCTGCGGTCCGACTCGCCGGAGGCGCGGTCGCTCAACTCGATGACGCCCGAGGCGCACGAGCGGGTGCTGGAGAAGCGCCTGCTCATCATCACCAAGGCCAACTCCCGGGCCACCGTGCACCGGTCGGCCTACCTCGACTACATCGGCTTCAAGATCTTCAACGAGGCCGGCCAGGTGGTCGGGGAGCGTCGCTTCCTGGGCCTGTTCTCCACCGCCGCCTACCGGACCAGCGTGCAGGAGCTGCCGGTGGTCCGCCGCAAGGTCGCCGAGGTGCTGGACCGCTCCGGCCTGAGCCTGCGCAGCCACTCCGGCAAGGACCTGCTGCAGATCCTGGAGACCTACCCGCGCGACGAGCTGTTCCAGATCAAGACCGACGACCTCTACCACGCGGTGATCGGCGTGCTGCGCATGGCCGGCCGCCGGCAGCTCCGGGTCTTCCTGCGCCGGGACGCGTACGGGCGGTTCATCTCCTGCCTGATCTACCTGCCCCGGGACCGGTTCACCACGCAGAACCGGCTGCGCATGCAGGACATCCTGCTGCGCGAGCTGAACGGCGTCGGGGTCGACTACACCACCCGGGTCACCGAGTCGATGCTGGCCCGGGTGCACTTCATCGTCCGCACCGACCCGAACAACCCGCCCGGCGAGATCGACGCCGACCTGCTGGCCGAGGAGCTGGCCGACGCGACCCGGCTCTGGGACGACGACTACCGGCTGGTGCTGGAGCGCAAGCTCGGCGACGAGCAGGCCAAGCACCTGTTCGGCCGCTACGCCGACGCGTTCCCGGAGGGCTACAAGGACGGGCACACGCCGTACGAGGCGATGAAGGACCTGGCCAAGCTGGAGCTGCTGGAGGAGCCCGGCCAGCTCGAGATGCACCTGTTCCGCAAGCAGTTGGCCCCGCGCGCCTACTCGGGCCGGGCGAACGACGCCGACGAGTCGATGGACGTGCGGTTCAAGGTCTACCGCTACGGCGAGCCGATGATGCTCTCGGCCGTGCTGCCGGTGCTGCACTCGCTCGGCGTGAAGGTGGTCGACGAGCACCCGTACGAGGTGGAGCGCGTCGACGGCCGGATCTGGCTCTACGACTTCGGCCTGGAGCTGCCCGAGCGGCACCAGGACCTGGCCGAGGTGCGGCCGCACGTGGAGAACGCGTTCGCCGCCGCCTGGCGGGGCGAGGCCGAGGTGGACGGCTTCAACGAGCTGGTGCTGCGCACCGGGCTCACCTGGCGACAGGTGGTGGTGCTGCGGGCGTACGCGAAGTACCTGCGGCAGGCCGGCACCGTGTTCTCCCAGGAGTACATGGAGCAGACGTTCATCGCGTACCCGCGCATCGCCGGGCTGCTGGTGCAGCTCTTCGAGACCCGGTTCGCGCCCGGCGCGACCACGCTCGACGAGCGCCGGCAGCGCAGCGGCGAGCTGGTCGACGCGATCGGCGAGTCGCTGGACGAGGTCGCCAGCCTCGACCAGGACCGCATCCTGCGGGCCTACCTGACGCTGATCCAGGCCACGCTGCGCACCAGCTTCTACCAGAAGCCGGTGGGCGGGCGGCCCAAGCCGTACGTGGCGTTCAAGCTGGACCCGCAGGCGATCCCGGACCTGCCGGCGCCGCGGCCCAAGTTCGAGATCTTCGTCTACTCGCCCCGGTTCGAGGGCGTGCACCTGCGGTTCGGGCCGGTGGCCCGGGGCGGCCTGCGCTGGTCCGACCGGCGCGAGGACTTCCGCACCGAGGTGCTGGGCCTGGTCAAGGCGCAGATGGTGAAGAACGCGGTGATCGTGCCGGTCGGCGCCAAGGGCGGCTTCGTGCTCAAGCAGAAGCCGGGCGACCGGGACGAGGCGGTGGTCTGCTACAAGGAGTTCATCTCCGCGCTGCTCGACGTCACCGACAACATCGTCAGCGGCGAGATCGTGCCGCCCGACGACGTGGTCCGGCACGACGCCGACGACCCCTACCTGGTGGTGGCGGCGGACAAGGGCACCGCGACGTTCTCCGACATCGCCAACGAGATCTCCACCGCCCACAACTTCTGGCTGGGCGACGCCTTCGCCTCCGGCGGCTCGGCCGGCTACGACCACAAGAAGATGGGCATCACCGCCCGCGGCGCCTGGGAGTCGGTGAAGCGGCACTTCCGGGAGCTGGGGCACGACACCCAGACCGAGGACTTCACCGTGGTCGGCGTCGGCGACATGTCCGGCGACGTGTTCGGCAACGGGATGCTGCTGTCGAAGCACATCCGGCTGCTGGCCGCGTTCGACCACCGGCACATCTTCCTGGACCCGGACCCGGACGCGGCCCGCTCCTGGGACGAGCGCAAGCGGCTGTTCGACATGCCCCGGTCGTCGTGGGAGGACTACGACCCGGAGCTGATCTCGGCCGGCGGCGGCATCTTCCCGCGTACCGCGAAATCGGTGCCGATCACGCCGCAGGTGCGCGCGGTGCTCGACCTCGACGACGACGTCACGCAGCTCAGTCCGCAGGAGCTGATGAAGGCGATCGTCACCGCGCCGGTGGACCTGTTCTGGAACGGCGGCATCGGCACCTACGTCAAGGCGTCGACGCAGACCAACGCCGAGGTCGGGGACAAGTCCAACGACGCCATCCGGGTGGACGGCAAGGGCCTGCGGTGCCGGGTGGTCGGCGAGGGCGGCAACCTGGGCTTCACCCAGCAGGGCCGGATCGAGTACGCCGCGACCGGCGGCCGCATCTACACCGACTTCATCGACAACGCGGCCGGGGTGGACTGCTCGGACCACGAGGTGAACATCAAGATCCTGCTCAACACGGCGGTCGCCGACGGGGAGCTGGACCGGCCCGAGCGCGACGAGCTGCTGGCCCAGATGACCGACGAGGTCGCCGAGCTGGTGCTGCGGGACAACTACGACCAGGCCCGGGCGCTCAACAACGCCCAGGCGCAGGCCGCGTCGCTGCTCCCGGTGCACCGCCGGATGATCAGCGAGCTGGAGCGGTCCGGCGCGCTGGACCGGGCGCTGGAGGCGCTGCCGCCGGACGAGGAGCTGGCGGTCCGCACCGAGAGCGGGCTGACCGCGCCGGAGTTCGCGGTGCTGCTCGCGTACGTGAAGATCGTGCTGGAACGGGAGATCGTCAGCGAGGGGCTGGCGGACGAGGAGTGGACGACCGACGTCCTGGTCAACTACTTCCCGACCCCGTTGCGGCAGCGCTTCGCCGAGCGGATGGGGCGGCACCGACTGCGCCGGGACATCGTCACCACGGTGCTGGTCAACGAGGCGATCAACCGGGGCGGCATCTCGTTCGTGTTCCGGGTGGTCGAGGAGACGGCCGCCTCGGCGGCGGACGTGCTGCGGGCGTACGTGGTGGTCCGTGAGGTGTTCGAGCTGGGCGACCTGTGGAACGCGGTCGGGGCGCTGGACAACAAGGTCTCGCCCGAGCTGCAGACCGCCGTCTACCTGGACACCCGGCGGCTGCTGGACCGCGCGGTGCGCTGGCTGGTCACCAACAGGCGTTCGCCGATCGACGTGCCGGCGGAGATCGCCCGGCTGCGGGACGGCGTGGCCCGGCTCATGCCGGACCTGGAGCACCTGTTCTGGGGCACCGAGCGGGAGGCGATCGCGGCGCACATCGAGTCGCTCGTCGGCAAGGGGCTGCCGCGTGAGCTGGCCGTGCAGGCGACCCGCCTGATGTACAGCTTCGGCCTGCTCGACATCGTCGAGACGGCGCAGACGACCGGGCGGGAGGTGAGCGAGGTGGCCTCGGTCTACTTCGTGCTCTCCGACCGGTTCCGGGTGGACGCGCTGCTGTCGAAGATCTCCCTGCTGCCGCGGGAGGACCGCTGGCAGACGCTGGCCCGGATGGCGCTGCGCTACGACCTGTACGCCGCGCTGGCCGCGCTCACCGCGGAGGTGCTGGGGTCCACCTCGGACAGCCTCCCGCCGGCGGAGCGGGTGCAGGAGTGGGAGCAGGCGAACGCCACCTCGATCCACCGGGCGCACCGGGCGATGGGGGAGTTCGACGAGTCCCGTGCCGACCTCTCCGCGTTGTCGGTGCTGCTGCGGCAGATCCGTACGCTGGTCCGGACCTCGGCGGCGGCCTGACGGTTGTCGCGCGCGCGTGGCCCGGTGGTCGGACGATCGACCGCCGGGCCACGGGTCACGCGGTCATCCGCGCGTAGACCACGATGTTGTTCAGGTAGCTGCCGGCGGTCCGGTCGAACACCCCGCCGCAGGTGACCACGCGCAGGCCGGGTACGCCTGACGGCCCGTAGACCTGCTCCGCCGGGAACGCGGTCTTCGGGTACGACCGGACCTCGTCCACGGTGAACGTGGCGGTCGAGCCGTCCTGCCGGGTGACGGTGATGACGTCGCCCCGCACCAGCGCGCCGAGGTTGAAGAAGACCGCCGGGCCGAGCTTGGCGGAGTCGACGTGCCCGACCACCACCGCGTTGCCGACCTCGCCGGGGCTGGCGCCGGGCGAGTACCAGCCCGCCTTCATGGCCTGGTCCAGTGGCGGCACCTGCACCGTGCCGTCCGGGTTGGTGCCGAGCGTCATGATCTCGGCGCGTACCCCGATCCGGGGGATCGTGATGGTGGTGGGCGCCGACCGGGGCAGCCCGGCCGGCACGCCCGCCGGCGCGGTCCCGGCCGGTGCCGGCGGCACGACGCCGGGCGGCGTGCCCGGCACGGTCGACGTCCCCGGTGGGGCGGGGGCGGGGGTGCCGGTGGCGCCCGCCGGCGGGATCCACGCGCCGTCCGGCGGCACCGCCGGCGCGCCGGCGGCGGTGGGCGACGGGAGGTCCCACGGCGTGGCGGACCCGGCCCCGGCGTCCGGGTCGGTGGTCTCCGCCGCGTTCTCCGGAGCGGCCTGCGCGATCGGCTGCGGCGGGGTGGGCGGCTCGACGGTGCGCACGGACGCGCCGACCAGGCCGGAGCCCACCATGGCGAGCAGGACGACGAGCGCCGCGCCGGCGGCACGCCACGGTCTCCCGCGACGGCCGCCGGCCCGGTTCGTCGTCCGGTCAGGCCAGGTCACCGGCCCGCCGCCGGCGCAGCAGCACCAGCCCACCCAGCGCGGCGGCACCGATCATGCCGGCGCCCCCGGTGGCGAGACCGCGGTCCAGGCCGGTGGTGGCCGTCCCGCCGTCACCGCCGTCGACCCCACCGTGCGGGAGGACCACCAGCTCGCCCTCGCCGCAGGAGCCCCGCAGCTCGTACCGCCCCGGGTGGACGTCCTCGGAGACCCGGGCCTCGCCGTAGTAGACGAAGTCCTTCCCGTGCTCCCAGCCGGCCTCGTCACCGGAGCCGTGCTCGTCGCCGCCCTGCCAGGCGTCGCCGCCCTGCCACTCGGCGCCGTGCTCGTCCTTGCCGTCCTTGCCGTGCTCGTCCTTGGCCTCGGGACCCCTGCCGTGCTCGTCCTTGGCCTCGGGGGCCTTGCCGTGCCCGTCCTTGTCGTCCGGGCCGTGCCCGTCCTTGCCGTCCTTGCCGTGTTCGTCGTCGGCCCAGTTCGCGGCGTCCCAGCCCGGCTCGGCGGCCTGGCTGTACTCCTCCGGGACCTGACCGGGGGCGTCGGCGGCCGCGCCGGCGCCCGTGCCGCCCGGCTGCGGCGCGTCGGCCGGAGGCTGCGGCATCCCCGCCTCGCCCGGTCCGTGCCCGTCCTTGCCCTGGTCGCCCTTGCCCTCGGGGGCCTTGCCGCCCTCGGGGCCCTTGCCGTGCTCGTCCTTGCCCTGGTCGTCCTTGCCGTCCGGGCCCTTGCCGTGGTCGTCGCCGTGGGCGTCCTTGCCGTCGGGGCCCTGGTCGGCGTCCTGCCCCCAGTCACCACCACGGTCGGTCCAGTCGGCGCCGTCGGCCCAGTCACCGTGCTCGCCGTCGCGGGCCGGGTGCAGGTCGACCTTGCCGGTGACCTTCGACCAGACGTAGGCGTGCTCCTGCGGCTCGGAGCAGATCTGGAGCAGTTCGACGGTGTCGCCCGCCTTGACCACGTGCGGCTTGGCGATGACCTTGCCCTCGTCGTCGTGCCCGCCCGCGTAGGCCATCCCTGGGGTGAACACGAGAAGGCCCGCACCGCCGAGGGCGGCACCCGCGACGACCTTCCCGAGCATCTTCTTAGCCATGAGCAGCGTCACTCCATCCCTGTTCGTCCTGAGCCCGACGTCAGTCGAGCTACCGCCGACGTTAGACCTATTCGCGAGCTATTCGGGGAAAGATTCGTTTTTAGGAGTTTGCCGATGATGTGGCTTTCGCGCGTGCGGAGCGCCGCCGCGCCCCGTCTGTGCCCCCGGCGATCGCGGTGCGCCGGGTGGGGCCACGATGCGAGGTAGGGTCGGCGTGAGGCACATCGAGCCATTGCCATGGAAGCGCTCCCATGCAAGAATCGCTGCACGCGGTTCGGGGAGCCACACCGCGAGCTCAGGCGTCGAGGGCAACCGGTACCCACCGGACGACGTCCGCTCCAACGGCCGGTCCTGCGGACCGGTCGGCACCACCACCCCCTGCACGCCCGTCCGGGTCGGGCGTCCCCCGAAGCAACCCGTGGCGCGCACGGTCGATCCCGCAGGGCGACCGCCGCCGCCATTCCGCCGGGTCGTACGCGGATCCGGTCTCGCCCAAGGAGATCAGTGGCATGAATCTGTGGAGAAGGCTGTCCGGCCGGAGCCGGACGCTCGCGCTCACCGGCGCCGGCGTCCTCGTGGCCGGCGGGCTGGTGACCCTTCCGGTCACCGCGGCGCAGGCCGCGACGCAGTGCAGCGTGGACTACACCACCAACGACTGGGCCGGCGGCTTCACCGCCACCGTGGTCATCAAGAACCTCGGTGACCCGGTCAGCTCGTGGAACCTCGGCTTCACCTTCGGGAACAGCAGCCAGCGCGTGCAGCAGGGCTGGTCGGCGAAGTGGACCCAGAGCGGCCAGAACGTCACCGCGCAGAACGAGTCCTACAACGGCTCGCTGGGCACCGGCGCCAGCACCAGCATCGGGTTCAACGGCGCCTGGAGCGGCAGCAACCCGAAGCCGACCCAGTTCACCCTCAACGGCACGGTCTGCAACGGCGGCACGCCGCCCACCAGCACCCCGCCGACCAGCACGCCGCCGACGAGCACCCCGCCGACGAGCACGCCCCCCACCAGCACCCCGCCCACCAGCACGCCGCCGACCAGCACCCCGCCGGGGCAGAAGGTCGACAACCCGTACGCCGGGGTCAAGGGCTACGTGAACCCGGAGTGGAAGGCCAAGGCCGAGTCGGTGGCCGGCGGCAACCGGGTGTCGAACAACCCGACCGCGGTCTGGCTGGACCGGATCGCCGCCATCAACGGCACCACGGGCAGCAGCTCCAACGGCTCGATGGGCGTCCGTGACCACCTGGACGCCGCGCTCGCCCAGGGCGCCGGCTACATCCAGTTCGTGATCTACAACCTGCCCGGCCGGGACTGTGCCGCGCTCGCCTCCAACGGTGAGCTGGGCCCGGACGAGCTGCCGCGCTACAAGTCCGAGTACATCGACCCGATCGCCGCGATCCAGGCCGACGCGAAGTACAAGAACCTGCGGATCGTCAACATCATCGAGATCGACTCGCTGCCCAACCTGACCACCAACACCTCGGGTCAGCCGGGCGGCACCGCGATGTGCGACACGGTCAAGGCCAACGGGGCGTACGTCAACGGCGTGGGCTACGCCCTCGCCAAGCTCGGCGCGATCGGCAACGTCTACAACTACATCGACGCCGCGCACCACGGCTGGATCGGCTGGGACAGCAACTTCGGCCCGGTCGCCGACCAGCTCAAGGCCGCCGCCGTCGCCTCCGGCAGCACCGTGCGCAACGTGCACGGCTTCATCGTCAACACGGCGAACTACTCCGCGCTCAAGGAGCCGTACATCAAGATCACCGACTCGGTGAACGGCCAGACCGTGCGGCAGGCCAAGTGGATCGACTGGAACCAGTACGTCGACGAGCTGTCCTTCGCCCAGGCGTTCCGACAGAAGCTGGTCTCGATCGGCTTCGACAGCAACATCGGCATGCTGATCGACACCTCCCGCAACGGTTGGGGCGGCTCGGCGCGTCCGACCGGTCCCGGCCCGCTGACCTCGGTCGACGCCTACGTCAACGGTGGTCGGGTGGACCGTCGGATCCACGCCGGCAACTGGTGCAACCAGGCCGGCGCGGGCCTCGGCGAGCGGCCGAAGGCCAACCCGGAGCCGGGCATCGACGCCTACGTCTGGGTGAAGCCCCCGGGTGAGTCGGACGGCTCCAGCAAGGAGATCCCGAACAACGAGGGCAAGGGCTTCGACCGGATGTGCGACCCGACGTACACCGGCAACGCCCGCAACGGGAACAGCCTGTCCGGCGCCCTGCCGGACGCGCCGATCTCCGGCGCGTGGTTCGCGGCTCAGTTCGCGCAGCTGATGCAGAACGCCTACCCGGCGCTCTGAGTCGCGGTCGGACCACCCGCCGCGGCGGGAGTGAGGCACCGCCGCGCGGGTTTCCCCGGGCCCCTGGTCGACGCCCACGTCGACCAGGGGCCCCCGCCCGTCCCCGGGTCAGGGCACCGTCTTCTCGATCGCCGCGCGGCCCAGCTCGGCCAGGTCCCGACGGGCCCGCTCCAGGTTCTCCGGGGTCACGTCCTGACCACGGGCCCGCACCAGGTCCTCCGGCTCCCAGGGCTGCTCGGCGCCGGTACGGATGTTGTCGCCGCCCGCGCCGGTGCCGGTGCCGGTCGCGCCGGTGCCGGCCGCGTACGGGTCGCCGAGGAGGTCCGGCGACCCGGTGTCGGCCACCGCGCCGTCCGGCTCGGCGAACGTGGGGTTGTCCGGGTCGGCGCCGCCGGCACGTAGCTGCGACACCGTGCTGTCGTCGTCCACCGCCGCGGCCACCTCGGGGGTCTCCTCCAGCGGTCGTCCGGGGTCACGATCGGTCATGCTGCTGCCTCCTGTCCCCATGCCTGATCCCCCCGGCGTACCCCCTGCCGGGCCGGCCATGCCGGGTCAGGACTCGTCGGACCGCGCCACCGGCGCCTCCGTCGGCCGCAGCCGCTGCCAGAGCAGCATGAGCAGCCCGAAGACCAGCATCACCGCGCCCGCCCACAGGTTGATCCGGACGCCCTGCGCCTTGTCGATCTCGGCGGACGAGTCGAAGAGCCCCATCAGCCCGACGATCAGCCCGTACGCGACGAACAGCCCGCCGATCACCCGCCTGATGTCGAACAGCCGGGCCGCGGCCGAACTCGCCTCCCGGGCGTCCTCGGTCTCGTCGACCAGCGGGTCGTGCGCCTCGCCGTCCTGGTAGCGGTCCGCGTTGTCTGCCATGACCTGGGTCCCTTCCTCAGAAGACCGGGATGTAGAAGAGGGCGGCGAGCACCACCGCGACCACGCCGAGCAGCACCGGCGAGCGGTACCAGGCGGCGTCGCCGGCCAGCGAGTCGTCCTTCAGGGTGGTGTCGCTGAGGCCGTACACCAGGCCGGTCAGCTCGCTGTCGGTCTTCGGCCGGGTCAGCGGCGTGATGACCGCGGCCACCACCGCGACGGTGACGAAGGCCAGGCCGGCGCCCCAGAAGCTCTCCTCCAGGTCGGAGTTGAAGCTGATCACGCCGGTCTTGTAGAGCAGGTAGGTGGCGATCGCCACCACGGTGCCGGAGAGCAGCGACCAGAAGCCGGCCAGCGCGCTCATCCGCCGCCAGAACATGCCGATGATGAACGTGCCGAAGAGCGGCGCGTTGAAGACCGAGAAGAGCGCCTGGATGTAGTTCATGATGTTGCTGAAGCCGGCCGCGATGAACGCGGTGCCGATGCCCACCACCACGGCGACCACGGTGGCGATCCGGCCGATCCGCACGTAGTACTCGTCCGGCCGGTCCCGCCGGAAGTAGGCCTGCCAGATGTCGTACGTGAAGACGGTGTTGAAGCCGCTGACGTTCGCCGCCATGCCGGCCATGAACGAGGCGACCAGGCCGGTGACCGCGATGCCGAGCACGCCGTTGGGCAGCAGGTCCCGCATGAGCAGCGGGATGGCGTTGTTGTAGACCAGGTCGCCCTTCTCGGCGCCCAACCCCTTGACCGTGATCAGGGCGATCAGACCGGGGATCACGGTCACCACCGGGATGAGCAGCTTCGGGTACGCCCCGATGATCGGCGTACGCCGGGCGGCGCTCATGTTCCGCGCGGAGAGCGCGCGCTGCACCTCCGCGAAGTTGGTGGTCCAGTAGCCGAACGAGAGCACGAACCCGAGGCCGAAGACGATGCCCAGCCAGTGCGCGCCCAGCGGGTTGTCGGTGCTGCCGGTGCCCTGCCAGGCGTGCAGGCCGGCCTCGCCGAGCTTGGACTCCCGCACCGCGTCCATCAGCCCGCTCACGCCGCCGACCTTGACCAGGCCGATCACCGTGATCGGCACCAGGCCGGCGATGATCACGAAGAACTGGAGCACCTCGTTGTAGATCGCGCCGGAGAGGCCGCCGACGGTGATGTACGCCAGCACGATCGCCGCCCCGACCACGATCGCCACCCAGAGCGGCCAGCCCAGCAGCGCCTGCATGATCAGCGCCAGCGCGTAGAGGTTCACGCCGGCGATCAGCACCTGGGCGACCGCGAAGCTGATCGCGTTCAGCAGGTGGGTGGGGCGGTTGAAGCGCAGCCGCAGGTATTCGGGAACGCTGCGGACCTTCGAGCCGTAGTAGAACGGCATCATCACGATGCCGAGGAAGACCATCGCCGGCACCGCGCCGATCCAGTAGTAGTGCACTGTCATGATGCCGTACTGGGCGCCGTTGGCGGCCATGCCGATGATCTCCAGCGCGCCCAGGTTGGCCGAGACGAACGCCAGGCCGGTGACCCAGGCGGGCAGCGAACGGCCGGAGAGGAAGAAGTCGACGCTGGTCTTGATGGCGCGGCGGGCGGCGAAACCGACCCCGAGCACCGTGACGAAGTAGAGCGCCAGGATCAGGTAGTCCAGGGCGTTCATGTTCAACCGTAGGCCGCTGCCCATGCCTGTGCTCCCCTCGGGTGGGTGCGTGCTGCGCCGGCAGTTACCCCGATCGCGACGTTTCATGCCTGCTGTTCTTTCTGGCCGCGCACGACGGAGCCCCGGCCGGATCTCCGGCCGGGGCTCCGTGCGATTCGGGTGCTCAGCGCCCCAGCACGCGGTCCAGGAAGTCGCGGTAACCGCGCACGGCCACCCGGAGCTGCTCGGTGTCGGACGAGCCGGACTCCTGCCAGGTGCCGAGCTTGCTGCGCTGCTCCCGCAGCGCCGTGGACAGCGCCTCGATGGCCTCCTCGACCAGCGACTCCGCCTCGCCGACGGCGGCCTTCGGGTCGTCCACGAAGCGCAGCTGCACGTCGCGCCAGCGGTCCCGGAAGCCCTGTGCGGCGTCCGGGGCGAACAGCGTCGCCGCGTCGTCCGGCACCGCCCCGGGCGTGGGCCGGTCCGCGCCGGCCAGCGCCGCGCCGCCGGCCACCGTGCCGGCCGCCGCGGTGGCGGTCGCCGGGTCGACGGTGTCGTGGTGCCGCCCGGTGGCGTCGGCGTCCGTGGTGACGGGTTCGGCGTCCGGGTCGACCAGGCCCGGCTCGGTGCTGCCGTAGCCGGCCGCCCCGGCGGCGACCGCGTCGTCCCGGTCCCGGTCCGGCACGCCGTCGAGGTCCGCGTCGGTGCCGTCCCGGTCCGCGTCCTCGGCGAGGGTGTCGTCGCGGTCCGCGTGCGCCACGGTGCCGTCCCGGTCGGCGTCCTCGGCGAGGGTGTCGTCGCGGTCCGCGTCGGGGTGTCCGGCCGCCCAGCGGTCCCGGTCGTGCAGCCGGTCACCGGCGGTCGGGTCGGCCCGCTCGTCGTCCAGCGGCTCGGTCCGGCCCGGCGCGCCGTCGCCCGGGACGGCGGTGTCCTCGCCGCGCGCGTCCCGCTCGTCCTCCGGACGGCCGCCGGCCATCGCCGAGGCGGCCACCGCGTCGCCCACCGTCGCCGCGCCGAACGCCGTCGGCAGCGGCGCGGGCTCGTGGAACGGCCGGCGTCCGTCGTCGTCGCGCTCCCCGGCGGCGTCCGACCGGTCGGTCTCGTCGCGCAGCTCGTCGGCGTCGTACGCGCGGGTCTCGTCGAGCTCCGCGGCCCGGTCGTCGCCGACCGCCGGGTCGTCGAACGTGTCCCGGTCGTCCCCGGTCCCGTCGGTGCGGTCGTGGTCGTTCGGCGGCGGGACCGGCACCGGCGTGGACCGTACGGCCTCGGGGTGGTCCTGCGTGACCTGCTGCTCTTCCTGGCGCATGGCGGCGGCTCCTCAGCGGCTCGTGGCGTCGTGCTCGGAATCGGGGTGGCGCTGTTCCGGCGCCCGCTGGGCGACCGGGTCCTCGCCGAGCAGGTCGGCGAAGAGGGCCCGGTAGTGCACCAGCGCCTGCCGGAGGTCCTCGGTGCCGGCCTCACCGCGCTCGTTGCGCTGCCGGATCTCGTGGGCGTCGCGGTAGTGGGTCAGGGTGCGGGCGTGCTCGACGGAGAGGTGGGCGATCTGGTCGGAGAAGTCCCCGGCGGGGTACCCGCGCTCGGCGATCAACCGGCCGACCAGCTCGTCGGCGTCGCCGACGGTCTCCGCCGGCGAGTCGACGAACCGCACCTGGAGGTCCTCCCAGGCGGCGGCGTAGCGGGCCCGGGACTCCGGGCTGAGCGGGGTCAGCTCCAGCTCGGCGTGCCGGCGCTCGCGCTCCCGCAGCTCACGCTCGGCGGCGCCCCGGCTGTCCTGCTCCTGCACGGCCCGGTCGTACTCCGGGCCGAAACGTTGACGCAGCGCCCGTCGGCGGTTCGCGACCACGGCGAACGCGACCAGAGCGGCGACGACGGCGACGACGATGACTATGACGACTACCTGGGTGGGCGACATGGCTCCTCCTTCGGAGCTGGTATTCCCTGGTGGGGGTGATCGCCAATCCCGTTCCCGCGCACTTTCCCGAGCGAAACGCGAAAGCTGACCCGTTCCAGAAAAGCGCCCGTCCGGCGGCGTGTCGCAGGCCAACGGCGTTCGGCGGGGCCACCTCGGACCGTAGTGAGCGTCGAGACGGCCGGTAGTGCATCCGTCGGGGATTACGTATCCTGCCCAAGGCGTCCGGGTCGGAGCCCGGCGTCGTGGCCGGTGACCTGACGGCCACTGCCGGCGCCACCCAGCGAACCTTCCCGGGCGAGGTCTGATTGAACACCCGCGACTGGCCGATCCGCGCCAAGCTGACCGCGCTGGTCATCGGTCCGGTGACCGGGCTGCTGGCACTGTGGATCTTCGCCACCACGCTGACCTTCGGGCCGGCGCTGGACCTGCTCGCCGCCCGGACCCTCCTCTACGACCTGGGCCGTCCCGGCGAGAACGTGGTCGCCGAGCTGCAGCGGGAGCGGCGGCTCTCGGTGGTCCAGCTCGCCGGTGACGGCGTCCTGCCGGAGCTGGCCGAGCAGCGCGACCGCACCGACCGGGCGGTCACCGAGCTGCGCCGGCGGATCGACGGCGAGGACCTGCGCGACGCGGCCGACGACCAGCTCGACGCGCGGCTCGACCAACTGGGCTCGGCGCTGGAGGCGCTGCCCGCGGGACGGGTCTTCATCGACGACCGCAAGGTGGACCGGGCCGGCGCGGTCGGGCTCTACAGCGGAATGATCGGCTCGGCGTTCCAGGCGTTCTCCGCCACCGCCGCGCTGCCCGACGTCCGCCTCAACCGGGAGGCCTCGGCGCTCACCGCGCTGGGCCGCTCCCGCGAGCTGCTCGGCCAGGCCGACGCGCTGCTGGCCGGCGCCGTCACCGCCGGCCGGTACGCCGAGGGCGAGCACGAGCAACTGGTGCGGACCGTGGAGAACCAGCGGTTCCTGGCCGAGAACGCGGTCGCCGACCTGCCGCCGGACGAGCGGACCGGCTACCAGCGGCTCACCGAGGGCGACGGCTTCCTGCGGCTGCGCGCGCTGCAGGACGCGCTGATCCGCGCCGACGAGCTGCCCGCCGGGTTCGACGTCCGGGCCTGGGAGAGCAGCCACGCCGAGGTCTGGCAGGGCCTGCGGGACTTCGAGCTGCGCGGCGCGGACGACCTCGCCGAACGGTCGGTGCCGATGGCGGTGCGCATCCTGGTCCAGCTCGCCGCCGCCGGGGTGCTCGGCCTGGTCGCGATCGTGGTCTGCGTGCTGGTGGCGTTGCGGGTGGGCCGGTCGCTCGCGCACCGGCTGACCGGCGTACGGTCGGCGGCGACCGAGATGGCCGAGGAGCGGCTGCCCGACGTGGTCGCCCGGCTGCGCCGGGGTGAGGAGGTGGACGTCGCCCGCGAGGCGCCCGAGATGGACCACGGCGGGGACGAGATCGGCCAGGTGGCGAACGCCTTCAACCAGGTGCGGCGCACCGCCGTGCAGGCCGCCGTGGACGAGGTGACCCTGCGCCGCGGCTTCAACGAGGTGATCCTCAACCTCGCCCGGCGCAGCCAGGGGCTGGTCCACCGCCAACTGGCGTTGCTGGACCGGCTGGAGCGCCGCACCGAGGACCCGGACGAGCTGGCCGGGCTGTTCCAGGTGGACCACCTCGCCACCCGGCTCCGCCGGCACGCCGAGGACCTGGTCATCCTGGCCGGCGCCGCGCCCGGGCGCGGCTGGCGCCGGCCGGTCGCGGCGGTGGACGTGATGCGGGGGGCGATCTCCGAGGTGGAGGCGTACCACCGGGTCGACGTGGGTGAGGTGCAGCCGGCGGGGGTGCTCGGCCGGGCCGTCGGCGACGTGATCCACCTGCTCGCCGAGCTGATCGAGAACGCGACCACCTTCTCCCCGCCGGCCACCCGGGTGGACGTGACCGGCCGGTCCGTGCCGGGCGGCTACACCGTCGAGATCACCGACCGGGGGTTGGGCATGTCGCCGCCGAAGCTGGCCGCGGCCAACCGCAAGCTGGCCGCCCCGCCCGAGTTCGACCCGGCCGACAGCGCCCGGCTCGGCCTGTTCGTGGTGGCACGGCTGGCCGCGCGACACGGCGTCCGGGTGGAGCTGCGGCCGGGCCGGCCGACCGGGACGACCGCCACCGTGTTCATCCCGTCCGACCTGATCACCGGTGAGCCGCCGGTCGGCTCGGATCCCGCCTCGGCCGGGCCCGAGCGGCGGCGGATGGCCAAGGTGAGCCGGCTGATTACGGTGCCCCGCGGCCGGTCGAGCCGGCCGGGCCGGGAGCGCCCCGAGTCGACCGTGATCCCGCTGCCGACCACCCGGGCCTCGGCCGTGGAGCCGCCCGCCGACTCCGACGGCCTGCCCCGCCGGGTGCGACGGCGCGGTCCGGCCGCGCGACCCCGCGCGGTCGTCGCCGACCCGCCGGCCCTCCGCTCGCCGGAGGAGGCGCGCCGGGCCATGTCCGCGTTGCAGGCCGGGACCGCGCGGGGGCGCCGGGACGGTGCCCGTCCGGGCGGCCCGGCGGTCACCCGGATCCGGGACACCGGCCCGGAGACGCCCACCGACGTGCCGGCCGACGCCGGTACGCCGCCCACCACGCCGGAGCCGGCCACGGAGCCCTCCCCGCCGGCGCCGGACCAAGGAACCGCGACTGAGAGGGACGCCTAGTGGTGCACACGACGCGGCAGAACGCCGACCTCGACTGGCTGCTCGACGACCTGGTGGAGCGGGTGCCGGCGGCCCGCCGGGCGGTGGTCCTCTCGGCGGACGGGCTCCTGCTCGGCGCCTCCGCCGACCAGGACCGCACCGACGCGGAGCACCTCTGCGCGCTGGCGTCCGGCTTCTCCGGCCTGGCCAAGGGGGCCACCCGGCACCTGGACGGCGGCGCGGTCCGCCAGACGGTGGTGGAGATGGAGTCGGCGTACCTCTTCGTCACCGCCGCCGGACAGGGCGCGTGCCTGGCCGTGGCGAGCGACGCCGACGCCGACATCGGCCTGGTGGCGTACGAGATGGCGATGCTCGTCATCCGCGTCGGCGAGAACCTGGCCGCGCCGGCCCGCACGGTGGGGGCGCCGACCGATGCGGGCTGAGTCGCCGGGACCCCAGCACGAGTGGCTGGACGCCGACGCCGGTCCGGTGGTCCGCCCGTACACGCTCACCGGTGGGCGGGTGCGTCCGCCGGTCGACGGTTTCGACCTGTTGGCCTTCGTGCTCGCCACGCCGGCGGCCGAGTCGGTAGGCGTGCCCGGTCTCCAGCCGGAGCACCGCCGCCTGATCGAGCTGGCCCGGCGGCCGAAGGCCGTCGCCGACCTCGCCGCCGACCTGGACCTCGCCGTCGGCGTGGTCCGGGTGCTGCTCGGCGACCTCCTCGCCCATGGGTTCGTCGCGGTGCACCGGCCCCCGGCCACCGCGTACCTGCCCGACGACAACATCCTCAAGGCGGTGGTCAGTGGACTCCGTGCGCTTTGACCGGGAGCCGGCCGCGTCGCGGGTGCCGCTGGCGCTGAAGATCCTCATCGCGGGTGGCTTCGGCGCCGGCAAGACGACGCTTGTCAGCGCGTTGAGTGAGGTGCGGCCGTTGCAGACCGAGGAGGTGCTGACCGGCGCCGGTCTCGGCACTGACGACGTCTCCGGGGTCGAGCAGAAGTCGACCACCACGGTGGCGATGGACTTCGGCCGGATCACCATCAACGACGACCTGCAGGTCTACCTGTTCGGCACGCCGGGCCAGGACCGGTTCTGGTTCCTCTGGGACGAGCTGGCCTTCGGCGCGCTCGGCGCGGTGGTGCTCGCGGACACCCGCCGGCTGGCCGACTGCTTCCCCTCGATCGACTACTTCGAGCAGCGGGGCGTCCCCTTCGTGGTCGGGGTGAACTGTTTCGAGGGCTCCCGGCGGTTCGGCCTGGAGGCGGTCCGGGACGCGCTGGACCTCGATCCGGACGTCCCGCTGGTGCTCTGCGACGCCCGGGACCGGCAGTCCGGCAAGCTGGTGCTGATCTCGCTGGTCGAGCACGTGGCCCGGCAGCGTGGCGAGCCGGTGCCGGTGGGCTGAGTCGCCCGCGCCCGATTCCGTCCGGGGTTCGACGACTGACCGGGCGGTCCGCCGGGAAGCCTGGTTGGATCGCAGCATGATCGGCGGAAGGTGGGAGCGGTGACCGGGCAGCACGAGGTCGTCCACATCGGCGGCTACACGGCGGAGTCGGGCGGGCGGGCGGACGGGATCGTCGCGGCCCGGCGCGACCCGGCGACCGGGGCGTTGACCCCGGTCGGGACCGTGGCGGCGACCCCGTCGCCGTCGTTCCTCGCCCGGCACCCGGCGCTACCCGTGCTGTACGCGGTGAACGAACTGCCCGACGGCCTGCTCAGCGCGTTCCGGGTGGGGGCGGACGGCGACCTGACGCCGCTGGGCGTCCACCCGACCGGCGGGGCGGAGCCGTGCCACCTGGCGGTCGCGCCGGACGGGCGGCACCTCTTCGTGGCGAACTACGGCGGCGGCAGCCTGGCGGTGTTCCCGTTGGACGCCGAGGGTGTGCCGGGGGAGCGCACCGACCTGGTCCGGCACGAGGGGCACGGCGCCGATCCCGACCGGCAGGAGCGGGCACACTGCCACATGGTGTCGCCCGACCCGGGCGGCGGCCCGTTGCTCGCCGTCGACCTGGGCACCGACTCGGTCTACCGCTACGACCTGGACGCCGCCTCCGGGCGGTTGGTCCCCCGCGCGCCCCGGCTGCGGACGCCGGCCGGCGTCGGTCCCCGGCACCTGGCCCGGCACCCGGACGGGCGGCGCTGCTGGCTGGTCGGTGAGCTGGACGGCTCGGTCACCGCGTACGACCTGACGCCGGACGGTCCGCACCAGCGTGCCCGGGTGGACGCCAGCGGCCGGACCGGGCACGTGCAGCCCTCCGAGGTGGCGGTCGGCCCGGACGGCCGCTTCCTCTACGTGGGCAACCGCGGCGTGGGCACGGTGGCCGTCTTCGCGCTGGACGGCGTGGCGCCGGAGCTGGTCGCCGAGGTGGACACCGGCGGTGGGTGGCCGCGGCACTTCGCGCTGGCCGGGGCGCACCTCTACGTCGCCGACGAGCGGGCCGACCTGATCCGGGTCTTCCGGGTGGACCCGGGCAGCGGGGTGCCGGAGCCGGTCGGTGAGCCGGTCGAGGTGGCCAGTCCGACCTGCGTACTGGTGTGACGGGGCGGTGACCGAACGCGCTATCCGGAGTGGATCGTGATCACCTCCGTCACTGAGGCATAACTCAGCGTATCGATTATGTGATCAACTGTTTCTCCTGCGTAACTTTCGTCCGAACGGTTGTGGCAGTAACCCCACGAGATACGCAAGATGGTCACCGTGTCTGGCCGCCATCGCATGCGTTCCCACCTTCGTGGGGTAGGTGCCGCCGCCGCGGCGACCGCCCTGGTCGCCGTCGTAGCCGGCTCCTGGTTCGGCTACCAGCAGCTCGCCGGCCCGAACTGTTCGGGCCGGATCGAGCTGTCGGTGTCGGCCGCCCCGGAGATCGCCCCCGCGGTCCGGGGCGCGGCCGACGAGTGGGTCGCGAACGGCGCGGCGGTCGGCGGCACCTGCATCGCGGTGAACGTCGTCTCCGCCGAGTCGGTCGACGTGGCCGCCGCCGTGGCGAGCAAGCACGGCGCCACGCTCGCCGGGGTGGGGCAGGCCAGCGGCACCGCGGTCACCCCCGACGTCTGGGTGCCCGACTCGTCGACCTGGCTGGTGCGGCTCAAGGCCGGTGGCGCCAGCGCCTTCGCGCCGGCCAACGGCGCGTCGATCGCGCGCAGCCCGGTGGTGGTCGCGCTGCCCGAGCCGGTGGCCACCCGGATCGGCTGGCCGGACAAGGAACTGCGCTGGTCCGACATGCTCCAGCAGGTGACCGCCAGCAAGCCGCTGCGGGCCGGCATCGTCGAACCCACCCAGGACGCGGCCGGCCTGTCCGGCCTGCTCTCGCTGACCGCGGCGGCCAGCTCGACGGGTGAGGCCGGCTCCCCGAAGGCCCAGGAGGCGATGGTCGGGGCGCTGCGCGCGCTCGCCACCAACCGCTCCTCGCTGCGGCAGGACCTCCTCGCGCGGTTCCCGCGCTCGACCGACCCGACGGCGATCGCCAACGGGCTCGGCGCGGCGGCGCTGTCCGAGGAGGACGTGATCGCCTACAACAACACGAAGCCGCCGATCAAGCTGGCCGCGCTCTACCTGGATCCGGCGCCGATCCCGCTCGACTTCCCGTTCGCGGTGCTGCCCGGCATCGAGCCGAGCAAGGCCTCGGCCGCGCGGGTGCTCTTCGAGGCGCTGCGCTCGGGCGACTTCAAGGACCGGCTCGCCGCACAGTCGTTGCGCGCCCCGGACGGCAACTGGGGCCGCGGCTTCCAGGCGCCGACCGGCGCGCCCAGCCCGGCCAACGGTGGGGAGAAGCAGGTCCCGCCGTCGGGGCAGGGCGGCGCGGCCGACCTCGACCCGGTCGCCATCTCGACCGCGACGACCACCTGGTCGGTGGCCACCCAGTCCGGCCGGATGCTCTGCGTCATCGACGTGTCGGGTTCGATGAAGAAGCCGGTCGCCACCGCCAACGGGGCGAGTCGTGAGCAGGTCACCGTGGCGGCGGCGAGTCAGGGCCTGGGGCTGTTCGACGACTCCTGGTCGATCGGCCTGTGGACGTTCTCCACCAACCTGCAGGGCACGCAGGACTGGAAGGAGCTGGTCGGGATCCGGCCGCTGTCGGGCAACCGGGGCGAGCTGCAGCGCGGTCTGGCCTCCATCCGGCCCTCCAGCGGCGACACCGGCCTCTACGACACCGTGCTCGCGGCGTACAAGAAGGTCCAGCAGGACTGGGAGCCCGGCAAGGTCAACTCGATCGTGCTCTTCACCGACGGCAAGAACGAGGACGACAACGGCATCTCGCAGAAGGAGCTGCTGGCGCAGATCAAGAAGCTCCGGGACGACGAGCAGCCGGTGCAGGTGATCATCATCGGTATCGGCACCGAGGTGAACCGGGCCGAGCTCAAGTCCATCACGGACGCCGCCGGTGGTGGCGCGTTCGTGACCACCGACCCGAGCAAGATCGGTGAGATTTTCCTCCAGGCGATCGCGTTGCGGCCGCCCGCACCGCGCTGACCTGCGAGTCAGCGAAAGCCTTCCGCCGTACCGGCAATCCGGTACGGCGGAAGGCTTCCAGCGTCAAGGTACGGAATGTGAACTGACGGTAATGTGTCCGAATCAATCGGTAATCATAATTGTCCTGGCATGATGTCCGGGTGCCTCGACCGCGGGTCCCGGGGCGGGACCCGACGGGGGCGGGGCGGTCGGTGAGTTGAGTGGGGGAGGGCCGGTGACCTCGGCGACGCTGTTGACTCCTGCCAGGACGTCGCGACCGGGTGGCGAGCGACCCGGTGCCACGACGCGAGCCGCGGAGCGGGCCTACATCCGGGTCCTGGTGGTGCTGGACACCGCCGTGCTGGCGGTGGCCATCCTGGTCGGCTACCTGGCCCGGTTCGGTGACGAGCAGCCCACCGGGTCCGAGATCCCCTACGTGGCGGTCGCGCCGGTGCTCCTGCTGGTCTGGCTGGTGTCGCTCAAGGCCATGCGCTGCTACGACGACCAGGTGCTCGGCTACGGCGCGGACGAGTACCGCCGGGTCAGCGCGGCGAGCCTGCGGCTGGCCGGGGGCATCGCGATCGCCGGCTACATCGCCGACGTCGGGGTCTCCCGGGGCTTCCTGGCCATCTCCTTCGCGGTCGGCACGATCGGCCTGGAGGTGGCGCGCTTCGCCGCCCGTAAGCGGCTGCACCGGGCCCGCGACCGGGGCGCCGGCTGGTCCCGCAAGGTTCTCGTGGTCGGCGACACCGCGCACGTGCTGGAGCTGGTGCACACCCTGCGCCGGGAGCCGTACGCCGGCTACCAGGTGGTCGGCGCCTGCATCCCGGACGCGCTGCTCGCCCCGGTGCCGCAGCGCCTCGGCGACGTGCCGGTGGTCGGGTCGTTCCGGGGCATCCCGGAGGCGGCCACCGCGATCGGCGCGGACACGGTGGCGGTCACCGCCTCCGGTGAGCTGACCGCCACCCGGCTGCGCCGCCTCGGCTGGCAGTTGGAGGGCACCGGCGTCGACCTGGTGGTGGCCCCGGCGCTGACCGACGTGGCCGGCCCGCGCATCCACACCCGCCCGGTCGCCGGCCTGCCGCTGATCCACGTCGAGGCCCCCGAGTTCCGTGGCGCCCGCAAGCTGGTCAAGGGGTTCGTCGACAGGTCGCTGTCGTTGATCGCCCTGCTCCTGCTGTCGCCGCTGCTGCTGGTGCTCGCGCTCGCCATCAAGCTGGACAGCCGCGGCCCTGTGCTGTTCCGGCAGACCCGGGTCGGGCAGGGCGGCGAGGAGTTCGGCGTCTTCAAGTTCCGCACCATGGTGGTCAACGCCGACGCCCTGCTGGCCGAGCTGGCCGCGCGCAACGAGACCGACGGCCTGATGTTCAAGATGCGCGACGACCCCCGGGTGACCCGGACCGGCCGGCTGCTGCGCCGGTGGTCCCTGGACGAGCTGCCCCAGCTCGCCAACGTGCTGCTCGGCCAGATGAGCCTGGTCGGCCCGCGCCCGCCGCTGCCCTCCGAGGTGGCCCGCTACGACGGCGACGTGGCCCGCCGGCTGCTGGTCAAGCCCGGCATGACCGGCCTCTGGCAGGTCAGCGGCCGGTCCGACCTGAGCTGGGAGGACGGCATCCGGCTCGACCTCTACTACGTGGAGAACTGGTCGCTCGCGGCCGACCTGACCATCCTCTGGAAGACGTTCGGCGCGGTGCTGGGCAGTCGCGGCGCCTACTGAGCCGGCCCGCTGTCCGGCTGCGGGCCCAGCCAGTCCAGGCAGACCACCACCGCGTCGTCCACCAGGTCCCCGGCGACGAAGGCCCGCAGGTCGCCGATCAGCGACCGGACCGCGTCCAGCGGCTCCAGCGGGCCGGTGCGGCGCAGGAAGCGGTCCAGCGCCGACTCGCCGTAGCGCACCTGCTCGGCGGTGGCGTCGACCACCCCGTCGCTGACCACGAAGAGCCGGTCGCCGCGGTCGAGCTGGAACCGCTGCTCCCGGTAGTCGGTGCCGTCGAACATGCCGAGCGGGAACTGCTTGTCCAGCGTCTGCTGGGCCACGTCGCCGCCGCGCAGCCGGATCAGGTGCGGCGAGCCGGCGTCCACCGCCGTCAGCGCGCCGGTGGCCAGGTCCAGCTCCATCAGCAGGACGGAGAGGTGCTGCTCGCCCCGGTGCTGCGCGTAGATCGCCTGGTCGGCCAGCGCGGCCTGGTCGGCCAGCGGCAGCCCGGCCCGGCGCGCGTTGCGCAGCGCGTAGGTGGCCAGCGAGGTGAGCAGCGCCGCGGCCACCCCCTCGCCGAAGCCGTTGAGCACCGCGAGCCAGAGCCGGTGGCCGTCGTCGGACCAGTCGAAGCTGTCCCCGTGCACCGCGTACGCCGGCTCCAACTGGCCGGCCAGGCTGAACGACGGCCGGATCCGGCTGCGGCCGGGCAGCATCTCCCACTGCATCTCGGCGGCCAGGGTGAGCCGCCGGCTGCGCCGGGTGGTCAGGTAGATGTCGGTGGTCGACGTGACGGCGGCCAGCTCGTGCCCGAGCACGGTGGCGATGGTGTCCAGCTCCCGGCGGGCGTCCCGATCGTCAGGCATCGGGGTGACCCGGAGCACCCCGCGTCGCTCGCCCCGCATCCCCACCGGGAACCAGCCGGTGCCGTCGGCGACGATCGGCTCCTGGTGGTCGAAGGCGTGCCAGGCCGGGTGGCCGGGGCCGCTGATCGACTCGTCGCCGCCCAGCGGCAGCAGTTCGGCGAGCCGGTAGTCGACCTGGTAGAGCTCGGTGCGGGTGATCCCGTAGGTCCGTCGCAGCTCGGCGGCGAGCCGATCCACGATGAGATCCGTCGGCGCATCCGTCACGATTCGGCGCGCGCGGGACTCCGCTTCGCTCATCGTTGCTCCTTTGCACAGGTCGCCGGCCTGGTCCGGGGAGTAGTCTCGGGCCCACCATGACCGAAGAGCCCGGTCCCATGGGACCTGAACCGAGTATGTCCGCCGCCCTGGACGAGGCGGCGGGCACCCTGCTCGCCGTCTGGGAGGCGGCGCGGGAGCAGACCACCAGTCGACTCTCCGGGGCGCAGTTACGCGCGGTCATGGTCGTCGAGCAGTATGACGGGATCAACCTCCGTCGGCTCGCCACCCTGACCGACATGCTGCTCTCCTCCGCCAGCCGGCTCTGCGACCGCCTGGTGGCCGCCGGCATGCTGGAGCGGGAGCCGGGCCGGCACGACCGCCGCGAGATCTCGCTGCACCTCACCCCCGAGGCCAACCGGCTCCTGGCCGAGCTGCGCGCCGACCGGCGCCGCCGGTTGACCCGGATCCTGCGGGCGATGAGCCCGGAGGGGCAGGCGGCGCTGGTGCGCGGGATGCGCGAGTTCGACAAGGTCGGCCGCCGTGGCGAGGCGACCGTGGCCGAGGGCTGGCCGGTGTTGCAGCCGTCCGGGGAGCGGATCGGGGACCCCCTGGCCGACCTGGCCGCGTCGTCGGGCGCCGGCCGACCGGCGGTCTCCCGCCGCCGGGACGAGCCGGTCCCGCTGGACGAACCCCCGGTCGTGCGCACCGCCTGACGCCGGGGTCAGCCGGTCGCCACCGCGGCCCGGGCGTTGCGCAGCCGCGCGGCCACCGTCGGATGCTCGGCCAGGGCCCGTTCCAGGGCGGCGAGCACCTCGTCAAGCAGGCGCCGGCCGCCCCGGGCGGTGAGCGCCTCCTCCTGCCACTCGACGAAGTCCAGCAACAGGCGGTCGTCGTCCACCCGCGCGGCGGCGATCAGCGCGTCCACCAGGTGCGCGATGCCGGAGGCGACGTCCTCGGCGGTCTCCTCCGGCGGATCCACCACAGCGAGCGCGAGCCGCACCAGCTCGCGCCGGCGGTGCAGCACCGCCACGTACCCGTCGTCCGGTGGCGGCGGCGGCGGGCCGGTGTGCGCGCCGGCGGACAGCGGGCCGGACAGCAGCCGCACCGCGTCGCGGGCGCTGGCCCCCCAGGCCGCCGCGCCGATCGCGGTCGCCCATCGGCCCTCGGGGCCGAAGCCGGGACCACCGGCCAGCACCGGCACCCCGGCGGCCCGGCTGGCCTCCACCATCCGCGCCGCCCGGACCAGCCGGTTGGGTTGCACGCAGCTCAGCAGCACCGCGTCCGGGCCGGTCTGGTGCAGGTAGGAGACCAGGTGCCGGGCCGGCACGCTGGCGCCGAGGAACGTCACCCGCCAGCCGGCCGCCCGGACCACCTCGCTGACGATCCGCGCCGCCAGCGCGTGCCACTCGCCCTCGACGCAGGCCACCACCACGTGGCCCCGCCGCGGCGCGCCGACGGCCGCGCCCAGCGCGTCCACCACCAGCTCGCTGACATGGGTGGCGGCGTGTTCCTGGGCGACGCTCCAGGTGCCGGTGAGCCAGCGCCGGCCGATCTCCCGCTGCGCCACCGCGACCAGGTCGACGAGCACGTCGGCGACCGAACAGCCGTCCGCCAGCAGCCCCCGGGCCAGCGCCACGGCGCCGGCCCGGTCGGCCCGTTCCAGGTGGTCGAGGTACGCGGCGAGGACGTCCGGTCCAATCCGGCCGTCCTGGCTCACGAGGCCGCCACGGCCAACATGGCGATGTCGTCGTGCGGTTGCCCGTCCAGCCACTCGTCGACGAGTTGGAGCACCCGGTCGACGAGTGCGGCCGGCGGCAGCCCGGCCCCGGAGGCGAGCGCCTGCCGCAGCCGGTCGTCGCCGAACATGGCCAGCTCGGTGGGGCCGCCCCGGGCCTCGGTCACCCCGTCGGTGTACGTCAGCAGCAGGTCGCCCGGTTCGAGCCGGACCTCGGTGTCGGCGAACCTCGCCGCGGTCAGCGCGCCCACCGGCATGCCGCCCACCCGGACCACGTCGATCCCGCCGCCGGCGCGGACGACCAGGGGCGCGGGATGCCCGCCGCCGGCCATCCGGACCAGCAGCGCGCCGTCGGGTTCCCGGTCGAGCGTGCCGAGCAGGAGAGTGGTGAACTGGGCCCGCGCGGCGGCCCCGGGCGCGTCCAGCAGCGCCCGGTTGAGCAGCTCCATCAGCTCCCGGGGGCGCTGCTCGACCAGGCGCAGGGTCTGCAACGACTGGCGGACCCGGCCGGTGAGCACGGCCGCGCCGACGCCCTTGCCGCACACGTCACCGAGCGCGAAGAGGCCACCGGTCGGGGTGGGGAACAGGTCGTAGAAGTCGCCGCCGATCCGCAGGCTGTCACCGGCGGCCCGGTAGCCGCCGGCCAGGGTCATGCCGGGCAGGTGCGGCAGCGTCGGCGGGAGCAGGCTGTTCTGCAGGACCCGGGCCAGGTGGGTCTGCTCGCCGTACAGCTCGGCGGCGGCCAGCGCGGCGCCGGCGCGGCCGGCGAACTCCCGGGCCAGCGCGATCTCCCGCTGGTCGAAGCCGGCCCGCTCGGGGCGGCGGGCCAGGACCAGCGCCCCGGCCGGCCCGACGGCGCTGGGCATCGGGCTGATCAGCACCGTGCCCGGCCGGCCGAACCCGGCGGGGAGCATCTCGGCCAGGTCGGCCAGCTCGGCGTCGAGCCAGGGGCTGGGCTC
Organism: Micromonospora sp. NPDC051300; assembly: GCF_044455315.1. Taxonomy (NCBI): domain Bacteria; kingdom Bacillati; phylum Actinomycetota; class Actinomycetes; order Micromonosporales; family Micromonosporaceae; genus Micromonospora; species Micromonospora sp. NPDC051300. The sequence goes on from NZ_JBITEP010000021.1 coordinate 70,634, forward strand.
GGTGAGGTCGCCTTCGAGCGCCTCGACCAGGCCGGGAACGGATTCCGCCGCCCGCCAGCCGGCCACGCCGGTCACCGGGGAGGCGTCGCCGGCGGCCCAGCGGATCCAGTGCGGCTCGTCCTCGGCCGGGGGCGGCGGGCGGTGCACCACCACGGCGGCGTCGGCCAGGTAGGGCACCGGCAGCGTCACCGCGGTGCGCAGCGTCTGCTCCCGGTGCAGGGAGAGCCCGAGCCGGCTGCCGGCCTGGGCCAGGAACGCGGTGCGGGACCGCTCGGCGAGCAAGGCGTCGGTGCGCGCCCGCTCCTCGGTGACGTCCCGCACGTACCAGGCGAAGCGGTCGCCGGCCAGCTCGCGGCGGAGGCCGCGCAGCCGCCGGCCGTGGTGCTCGGTCTCGAACGTGTCGGCGCCGTCGCGGGCCGCCTCGGCCAGCGCGGGCACCCGGGAGGCGGCCAGGCCCACGCCGGGCGCCAGCTCGGGGAGAAGCTCCGCCGCCATGGCGTTGACCAGGGTCACCACGCCCGCCGGGTCGATCGTCACGACGGCCTCGGCCAGCCCGTCCAGCAGTTCGCGGGCGAGGCGGTCGTCGGCCGGCAGCGCGGCCCCGGCCACCCGCCGGGGTCGCTTCCGGGGGGCGGGTCCACCGCCGCTGACCGGCCCGGCGACGCCGCCCCGACGTGCGGCAGTCACCGCCGGTGGCCGGGCGCTTCGGTCGGTCGACCCGTGTGCATGCTGTCGGTGCGCTCCTCGCTCGGCGGACAGGTTGCCTCACGGCAAGCGTACCGAGCGGAGGCGACGAATGCCCGTCGAGGAGCGCGCCGGTCAGGGCGTGCGGGCGAGCCAGCCGACCGGGTGGTCGACGATCCGGCGGACCACCGAGGTGGCCCCGCCGACCGCGGCCGACTGGGCCCCGAGCGCGGCCGGCCGCACCGTCACCGGCGACCAGGCGGCGGTGAGCACCCGCCGGGAGATCTCCGCCACCACAGGTGGACACAGCCATGGCGCGAGCGGCGCATATCCGCCCCCGAGCACCACGGTGTCCAGATCCAGCAGGTTCACCACGCCCGCCACCGCCACCCCGAGCGCGGCGCCGGCGTCGGCGAGCGCGGCCAGCGTGGTCGGGTCGCCGGCCCCGGCGAGGTCGGCGAGGCGGGTGGCGGCGGTGTCGGCGGGCAGCTCCGCGCCGGGGAGCCCGGCGGCGGCCAGGATCGCCTCCTGGCCGGCGTACCGCTCCAGGCAGCCCTGGCCGCCGCAACGGCACGGCCGCCCCTGCGGATGGACCGGGAAGTGACCGATCTCTCCGCTCCAGCCGCGGGCGCCCCGGTAGAGCGCCCCGTCGAGCACGATCCCGGCGCCGATGCCGATCTCGCCGGTGATGTGCACGAAGCTGCGCGGACCGGGCGGTCCGGCGTGCAACTCGCCGAGCGCGGCGAGGTTGGCCTCGTTGTCGACCACGAGCGGCGGGACGCCGTCGACCGGCTCGGCGAGCGGGTGCCCGGCCAGCAGCGCCGGCACGTCCACGTCCCGCCAGCCGAGGTTGGGCGCGAGCCGGACCAGGCCACCGTCGCCGACCAGGCCCGGCACGGCGAGCGCGGCGCCGGCCAGGGTCAGCCCGTCGCGTACGGCGGCGGCGCGCGCCTCGGCGGCGAGCGCGGCCAGTCGGGCGAGCGCGTCGGCGGGGGAGACCGGGCGCAGGTCGGCCCGGCGGACCAGGTGGTGCCGGATCGTGCCGGTCAGGTCGACGACGCAGGCCGCCAGGTAGTCGACGTTCACCTCCAGGCCCAGCCCGGCCGGGCCGTCGGCGGCGAGCACCAGGCCGCGGGCCGGCCGTCCCGCACCGGTACGCGGCGCCGGCTCCGCCTCGGCGACCAGCCGGCCGGCGATCAGGTCGTCGACGACCGCGGAGACGGTGGCCCGGGTCAGCCCGGTCCCGGCGGCGAGCCCGGCCCGTGACGGCGGGTGGTCGGCGGCGGCGATCCGCCGGAGCACGACCGCGAGGTTCAACTCGCGCAGGCTGCCCTGACGGACCGCTCCGGCGGTGCTGGCGCTGGTCACCACTTGACACTGCCACATCCCCGCCATTTAATTCAACCGCTGAACAAATCGCGGACCCACACCACCCGGAGGTTCCCATGGCACCCCGTCCCACCCCCGCGGACAATTTCTCCTTCGGTCTCTGGACCGTGGGCTGGCCGGCCCGCGACCCGTTCGGCGACGCGACCCGGCCCGAGCTGGACGCCGTCGAGGCGGTGAACCGGCTCGCCGAGCTGGGCGCGTACGGCATCACGTTCCACGACGACGACCTGGTCCCGTTCGGCGCGGACGCCGCCACCCGCGACGCCCGGGTCGGCCGGTTCCGCAAGGCCCTCGACGAGACCGGCCTGGTGGTGCCGATGGTCACCACCAACCTCTTCACCCACCCGGTGTTCAAGGACGGCGGCTTCACCAGCAACGACCGCGACGTGCGCCGGTACGCGCTGCGCAAGGTGCTGCGCAACGTCGACCTCGCCGCCGAGATGGGCGCGAAGACGTTCGTCATGTGGGGCGGTCGGGAGGGCGCCGAGTACGACGTGGCCAAGAACGTCCAGGCCGCGCTGGACCGCTACCGCGAGGCCGTCGACCTGCTCTGCCAGTACGTCGTCGACAACGGCTACGACCTGCGCTTCGCGCTGGAGCCCAAGCCGAACGAGCCCCGTGGCGACATCCTGCTGCCCACCGTCGGCCACGCGCTCGGCTTCATCTCCACCCTGGCCCGCCCGGAGATGGTCGGGCTCAACCCGGAGGTCGGTCACGAGCAGATGGCCGGGCTGAACTTCGCCCACGGCATCGCCCAGGCGCTCTGGCAGGGCAAGCTGTTCCACATCGACCTCAACGGCCAGCGCGGCATCAAGTACGACCAGGACCTGGTCTTCGGCCACGGCGACCTGCTCAACGCGTTCGCCCTGGTCGACCTGCTGGAGCACGGCGGCCCGAACGGTGGCCAGGCCTACGACGGCCCGCGCCACTTCGACTACAAGCCCTCGCGCACCGAGGACATGGACGGGGTGTGGGCCTCGGCGGCCGCGAACATGAGCACCTACCTGCTCCTCAAGGAGCGGGCCGCGGCGTTCCGCGCCGACCCGGAGGTGGCCGAGGCGCTCGCCGCCGCCCGGGTGGCCGAGCTGGCCACGCCGACGCTCGACCCGGGTGAGGGCTACGCCGAGCTGCTCGCCGACCGGACCGCGTTCGAGGACTTCGACCCGGACGCCGCCGGGGCGAAGGGCTTCGGCTTCGTCCGGCTCAACCAGCTCGCCGTCGAGCACCTGCTCGGCGCGCGCTGAGGCGGGCCGCCATGCCGCTCGTCGCCGGGGTCGACTCGTCGACCCAGTCCTGCAAGGTGGTCGTCCGGGACGCGGAGACCGGCGCGCTGGTCCGGCAGGGCCGCGCGCCGCACCCGCCCGGCACCGAGGTCGACCCGTACGCCTGGTGGGACGCCCTGCGGGCGGCGGTGGCGGAGGCCGGCGGGCTGGCCGACGTGGCCGCCGTCTCGGTCGGCGGCCAGCAGCACGGCATGGTCTGCCTGGACGAGGCGGGCGAGGTGGTCCGCCCGGCGCTGCTGTGGAACGACACCCGCTCCGCCGAGGCGGCCCGGGACCTGGTCGAGGAGGCCGGCGGCGGGGAGACCGGCCGCCGGTTCTGGGCCGACGCGACAGGCGCGGTGCCGGTGGCCAGCTTCACCGCCACCAAGCTGCGCTGGCTGGCCCGGCACGAACCGGCCAACGCCGACCGGGTGGCCGCGGTCTGCCTGCCCCACGACTGGCTCACCTGGAAGCTGGCCGGTGCCCCCGGCCTGGCCGCGCTGCGCACCGACCGGGGCGACGCCAGCGGCACCGGCTACTGGTCGCCGCGCACCGGGGAGTACCGGCTCGACCTGCTGGAGCGGGCCTTCGGCCGGCGGCCACTGGTGCCGGTCGTGCTCGGCCCGGCCGAGGTGGCCGGGCAGCTCGACCCGGCGGTGCTCGGCGACGGGCCGGCCACCGCCGGTCCGGCCGGCGGCGCGGGGTCCGTCGCCGCCGGCCGGGTCCTCCTCGGGCCGGGCACCGGGGACAACGCGGCGGCGGCGCTCGGCGTCGGCGCCGGCCCGGGCGACGTGGTCGTCTCGATCGGCACCTCCGGGACCGTCTTCGCGGTCGCGGACACCCCGGCCGCGGACGCCTCCGGCGCGGTGGCCGGCTTCGCCGACGCCGGTGGCCGGTTCCTGCCGCTGGTCGCCACGCTGAACGCGGCCCGGGTGCTGGACGCCGCCGCCACCATGCTCGGCGTCGACCTGGACACGCTCGGCGAGCTGGCCCTGTCCGCGCCGCCCGGCGCGGACGGGTTGGTCCTGGTGCCCTACCTGGAGGGCGAGCGGACGCCGAACCGGCCGGACGCCACCGGCACGCTGCACGGCCTCACGCTCGGCACCTCGACCCCGGCCCACCTGGCCCGGGCCGCCGTCGAGGGGTTGCTCTGCGGGCTGGCCGACGGCCTCGACGCGCTGCTCGCGCAGGGTGCCCGCGCGGACCGGATCATCCTGGTCGGCGGCGGCGCCCGGTCCGCCGCGGTCCGTCGGATCGCCCCGCAGGTCTTCGGCCGTCCGGTGGTGGTGCCACCGCCGGGGGAGTACGTCGCGGACGGCGCGGCCCGGCAGGCGGCCTGGGTGGCACTGGGCGGTGACGCCCCGCCCACCTGGTCCATCGGTGACACCGAGGAGTACACCGCCGCCCCCGTCCCCGCCATCCGCGAGCGCTACGCGCACGCCCGGGGGTAAGGAGGGGCCCCCGCTTAACGCATTCCGCATAGGCGGGGCCCCCGCTTAACACCGGACGCGGCGCGCCGGGGGGTCATGGTGCGCGCCGGGCGTGAGCCTGGTTGGCTGCCGGCATGAGCGGCACGATGGTCTCCCGGCGCGGGAACGCGGCGCACCGGTTCTACAGCGTCGTGGTCTTCGTCGTGCTCGCCTCGCTGGACAACGTGGCGATCGGCCTCGTTCCGCCGCTGTACGGGCCGATCTCCGGCGCGCTCGGCGTACCCCAGCGGTTGCTCGGCCTGGTCACCGCCGTCAGCTTCCTGGTCAGCGCGGTGGCGGCGGTGGGCTGGGCGTACGTCGGCGACCGCACCAACCGCAAGCCGCTGCTCATGGTCGGCACGCTGATCTGGGCGGCCGGCACCGGCGGCAGCGCGCTGGCCGACCGGTACCCGACGTTCCTGGCCGCCCAGCTCGTCGCCGCGATCGGGCTGGGCGCGGTCGGCTCGGTCGGCTTCTCCGTGGTCACCGACCTGATCTCGCCACGTCGGCGCGGCCTGGTGATGAGCTTCTGGGGCCTGTCCCAGGGCGTCGGCACGCTCGCCGGCACGCTGGCCGGTGGGCTGCTCGGCGCGACCGACTGGCGGCGGCCGTTCCTGCTGCTGACCGGCGTGGGCGTGGCCGCCACCGTGGCCTACCTGTTCACGTACGACATCGCGCGGGGGCAGAGCGAACCGGAGCTGGCCGAGGCGCTGGACGCCGGTGGCGAGTACGACTACCGGATCAGTCGCGCCGACCTGCCCCGGATCCTGGCCCGGCGGACCAACCGCTGGCTGATCATGCAGGGGCTCACCGCGCAGGCCGCGTTCGGTTCACTGGTCTGGCTGCCGGTGCTGTTCAGCCAGCGGGCCGAGGCGCAGGGCTACTCCGCGGCCACCGCCGTGGTGGTGGGCAGCGTGTTCGCCACCCTGTTCCAGCTCGGCGGCGTGCTGTCCATCGTGGGCGGACTGGTCGGCGACGCGCTGCAACGGCGTACGCCGAGCGGCCGCGCGCTGGTCGCGGCCGTGGGCATCCTCGCGGCCGTGCCGTTCTACCTGGTGTTGTTCTTCGTGCCGATCCACATCGACGTGCCCGACGGCGGCGGCTCCGGCGCGGTGGTGGCGGCCGTGCTGACCAGTGTGTTCACCGAGCCGACGGTCGGGCTGAGCCTGCTCACCGCGGTGGTCGCGCTGGCGCTGACCTCGGCCAACTCGCCGAACTGGTTCGCGCTGATCGCGGACGTGAACCCGCCGGAGCACCGGGGCACGGTCTACAGCCTCGGCAACCTGGTCAACGGGGTGGGACGGGCGGCGGGCAACGGGCTGGTCGGGGTGGCGTTCGCCGCGCTGCGGGTGGCGTTCCCGCCGCCGCTGAACTACGCGGTGGGGCTGGCCGCGTTCCAGTTGTTCTTCGTGCCGACCGGGATCATGTACTGGCTGGCCGCGCGCACCTCCCCGCGCGACATCGCCCAGGTGCACGCGCTGCTGCACGCCCGCGCCGACCGCCTCGACGAAGGGGCCCCCTCGTAACAGGTGATGTTAGGAGGGGGCCCCTCCTATACCGGAGGCGTTAACAGGGGGCCCCGCCTTACACCCACCACACGGTGACGTCGGTGGGCACCGCGGCGCCGTCCAGGGGGGCGCTGGCGGCCAGCACCGTCGCGCCGTCGGGCAGCGGCGCCGGCGCCGCACCGAAGTTGGTCAGCACGGTCAGGTCGCCGTTGGTGAAGGTCAGCACCTCGTCACCGGAGGAGAGGAAGCGCATCGGCCCGCGGGCCAGCCCGTGCTCGCGGCGCAGCCGCAGCGCGGTCCGGTACAGCTCGTACGTCGAGCCGGGCACCCCGCGCTGGCGGTCCAGCGCGTACTCCGCCCAGACCGGCGGCTGGGGCAGCCAGCTCGCGTCGGCCGGGCCGAAGCCGTACGACGGGGCGTCGGCCTCCCACGGGATCGGCACCCGGCAGCCGTCCCGGCCGCGCTGGGTGTGCCCGCTGCGGGCCCAGGTCGGGTCCTGCCGGGCCTCGTCGGGCAGCGTGGTGTGCTCCGGCAGCCCCAGTTCCTCGCCCTGGTAGAGGTAGGCCGAGCCGGGCAGGGCGAGCATCAGCAGGCTTGCCGCGCGGGCCCGGCGCAGGCCCAGCGCCGCGTCCGGCTGCGGGTCGTCGACGCCGATGCCGTTCATCCGCCCGCCGCCGGTGGTCAGGCCGAGGCGGGAGGCGTGCCGCACCACGTCGTGGTTGGACAGCACCCAGGTGGTGGGCGCGCCGACCGCGTCGGTGGCCTCCAGCGAGCGGGTGATCACCGCGTACTGGGCCGGGGCGGTCCAGGCGGCCATCAGGTACTCGAAGTTGAACGCCTGGTGCATCTCGTCCGGCCGGACGTAGCGGGCCAGCCGCTCGGCCGGCTCCACCCACGCCTCGGCGACGAGGACCCGCTCCCCGGCGTACGAGTCGAGCAGCCGCCGCCACTCCCGGTAGATCTCGTGCACGCCGTCCTGGTCCCACATCGGCGGGCGCGGCTTGTCCGCCTCGTTGCCGGAGAGGATCTCCTGCGGCTCCTGCCAGTCGGCCAGGTCGGCCTGCTTGATCAGGCCGTGCGCCACGTCCACCCGGAACCCGTCGACGCCCCGGTCGAGCCAGAAGCGCAGCACGCCGAGGAACTCCTCGCGCACCTCCGGGTTGTCCCAGTTGAGGTCGGGCTGGCCGGGGTCGAACAGGTGGAGGTACCACTGGCCGTCGGGCAGCCGGGTCCAGGCCGGCCCGCCGAACACGCTCTCCCAGTCGTTCGGCGGCTCGGCGCCGTCCGGGCCCTTGCCGTCGCGGATGACGTAGCGCTGCCGTTCCGGGCTGCCCGGCGCGGCCGCCACCGCGGCGGTGAACCAGCGGTGCGCGGACGAGGTGTGGTTGGGCACCAGGTCGACGATCACACGCAGGCCGCGGGCCTTCGCCTCGGTGATCAGCTTGTCGGCGTCGGTGAGCGTGCCGAAGAGCGGATCGACGTCCCGGTAGTCGGCCACGTCGTAGCCGGCGTCGGCCTGCGGGGACGGATAGAACGGGGACAGCCAGACCGCGTCGACCCCCAGCTCGGCGAGGTGGTCGAGACGGGCCGTGATGCCCGGCAGGTCACCGATGCCGTCGCCGTCGGAGTCGGCGAACGAGCGTGGGTAGACCTGGTAGATGACCGCCTCGGTCCACCAGCCGGTGGCCGGGGCCTGCTGCGTCGCGTCGGTGTTCAGCGCCTTCTCCCTGTCGTGGTCGCGGACGAACGGGTCCGTTCAGTGTGCCCGGGGCGGCGCGGTCGAGTCCCGCACGACCAGCCGAGTGGGCAGGATCACCGAGGCCGGCGTCCGCCGGTCGGCGTCCGCGTCGCGGGGCGCCGGCACCACTCCGGGGTACGGGTCGGCGACGCGCGTGCCAAGCGGGTCGAGCAGGATCTGCGCGGCGAGCCGGCCCTGGTCGGCGGCGGGCTGGGCGATGGTGCTGAGCCCGAGCACGCCGGCCAGGTCGTGGTCGTCGATGCCGATCACGCTGACGTCCTGCGGCACCCGCAGCCCGGCGTCGCGCAACGCGGTGACCGCGCCCATCGCCATCTCGTCGCAGGCGGCGAAGATGGCGGTCGGCGGCTCGCCCCGGGCGAGCAGTTCGGCGGTGGCGTGGGTGCCGCCGTCGATGGTGAACCGGGACTCGACGTCGAGGCTCGGGTCGGGTCGGAGGCCGGCGGCGCGCAGCGCCTCCTGGTAGCCGCGTCGCCGGTCCAGGTGGGTGGTGAAGGCCAGTTCGTCGTCCGGGTCGCCGGAGATGTGCGCGATCCGGGTGTGCCCGAGGTCGAGCAGGTGTCGGGTGGCGGTCCGGGCGGCGGCCACGTCGTCGATCCGGACGCACGGCCAGCCGGGCACCCCGCTGCCGGAGCTGATCGTCACGCCGGGCAGGTCGAGTTTGGTGAGCGCGTGCACGTCGGCGGCGCGCAGCGGGGTGGCGACCAGGATGATCGCGTCCACCCGCTTGTGCAGGGCGGCGGTGCGCAGCACCCGCTGGCGGGTCTGTTCCCGGCCGCCGAGGTTGTAGAGCAGGAGGTCGTAGCCGTTCTGCTGGAGGAAGTCCTCGACCGCCTCGACGACCGTGCCGAAGAACCAGCGGGTGATCCGGGGCACCACCACCGCCACGGTGCCGGTCCGTCCGCCGGCCAGCCGGGAGGCGCTGGGGGAGACCGCGTACTGGAGCTGTTCGGCGGCGGCGAGCACCCGGCGGCGGGTGGCGGCGGAGACGGTCGGCAGGCCGCGCAGCGCGCGGGACACGGTGGCCGTGGAGACCCCGGCCAGGCGGGCGACGTCGTCAATCTTGGTCATGGTGGCTCCCCGCTGCGACCCGTGCCCCGCCGCCGCGCAGGGCGGCGGCGGGGCGCCGGATCAACCCTTGACGCTGCCGGCGAGCAGGCCCCGCACGAAGTAGCGCTGGAGGGACAGGAACACCAGCAGCGGTACGACGATCGAGACGAACGCGCCGGCGGTGAGCCGTTGCCACTCGTTGCCCCGGGTGCCGGCCAGCTCGGCGAGCCGGACCGTCAGCGGGGCGGTCTCGTCGCCGCCCCCGGCGAAGATCAGCGCGACCAGCAGGTCGTTCCAGACCCAGAGGAACTGGAAGATACCGATCGCCGCCAGCGCGGGCGTGATCAGCGGCAGCACGATGGTGCGGAAGATCTTCGGGTGGGTGGCGCCGTCGACCCGGGCCGCCTCCATCAGGTCGCCGGGGAGCTGCGAGATGAAGTTGTGCAGCAGGTAGACGGCGAACGGAAGCGCGAAGCAGGTGTGCGCGAACCACACCTGGGCGAACTTCTGCTCGTCGACCAGGTCCCACGCGGGCAGGAGTTGGACGCCGCCGACGGTGACGCCGGTGGAGAAGAACCGCAGCAGCGGCACGAGGGCCATCTGCAGCGGCACGATCTGCAGCGCGAAGATCCCGATGTAGAGCCAGTCGCGGCCCCTGAAGTTGATCCAGGCCAGCGCGTACGCGGCGAGCGAGGCGAACGCGATCGGGAACAGCACCGACGGGATGGTGATCGCCAGCGAGTTGATGAAGTAGCTGGCGAGCTGGCCCGACGAGCCGGTGCTGAACAGCACGTCCTGGTAGTTCTGCAGGGTGAACTGCGGGTCGCTGAAGAACGTCCACCAGCCGGTGGTCTTGATCTGGTCCTCGGGCCGGAACGAGGAGATGAACAGGCCGAAGGTCGGGATCGTCCAGAGCAGCGCGAGCACGATCGAGACGAGCGTCGCGGTGCGGCTGTTGAGCCGCTTGCGGACGCGGGCGGCCCGGGTGAGCGGAGCCGGGGGTTGGACGCCGGCTCCGACGGTGGGCGTGGCGGTGGTCATCTCAGCCCTCCCGCTGCTTGCGCAGGTTGCGGATCTGGTAGATCACGAGCGGCAGGACCAGGACGAACAGGAAGACCGCGAGCGCCGAGCCCTGCCCGTTCTCGCCGTACCGGAACGCCTGGTTGTACATCTCGGTCGCGATCACGTTGGTGTCGTAGTTGCCGTTGGTGGCGGTCCGGACGATGTCGAAGACCTTGAGCGTGGCGATGGAGATCGTCACCACCACCACGATCAGCGCCGGCCGGATGCTCGGCATGGTGATCCGCCAGAACATCTGCCACGGGGTGGTGCCGTCCAGCCGGGCCGCCTCGATGATGTCCGCCGGGATGGCCTTGATGGCCGCGGAGAGCACCACCATGGCGAAGCCGGCCTGGATCCACACCATGATCACGATGAGCAGGAACGTGTTGAGCGGCGAGTCCAGCAGCCACTGCTTCGGCTCGCCGCCCAGGGTGACCACGATCTGGTTGAGCAGGCCGATCTGGTCCTGCTCGTCGCCCCGGTAGGCGTAGATGAACTTCCAGATGATGGCGGCGCCGACGAACGAGATCGCCATCGGCAGGAAGATCAGCGACTTGGCTACCGACTCGAACCTGGCCCGGTCCACCAGGACCGCGTAGATCAGGCCGAACGCGCTGGCCACCAGCGGCACCAGCAGCACCCAGATCAGGGTGTTGATGAGGACCCGGAAGATCGAGTCCTCGGAGAACATCCAGCCGTAGTTGTCCAGTCCCACCCAGTTGGTGCTGCTCGAGTCCATGAAGGAGAGCAGCGTGGTGCGGACGGCCGGGATCACCAGCCCGATGGTCAGCAGCAGCAGCGTCGGCAGCAGGAAGAAGAACGCGAACCCGCCCTCCCGCTGCTTGCGCCGGCGCGGCGCCGGGGCGCCGCTCGCCGAGGCCGCGACCAGTTGCGCCTCCCGGCGCCGGGCGAAGAAGGCCGGCACCACGTCGAGGAGCAGGAGCAGCCCGCCCACCACCGCGACGAAAGCGATCAGCCCGTACATCAGCATGAGGAACTTCGGCTGTTCCGCCGCGAAGTCGAACTCCATCAACCCTCCCTCAAGGGTTCGGATGCTCAGCGGGTGGCCCGGTCCGCGTCACGGACCGGGCCACCCACTCGGATCACTTCCAGCTGCCCTCGATGTCGTTCAGGACGGTGGTGGTGTCCTTGCCGTTGATCCAGGCGACCATGCCCTTCCAGAAGGTGCCCGCGCCGACCGCGGCCGGCATCAGGTCCGAGCCGTCGAAGCGGAAGACGGTCTTCTCGTCCTGCAGGATGCCCACGGAGAGCTTGTCCACCGGGTTCGGGACGTTGTTGATGTCCAGCTTCTTGTTCGCGGACACCCAGTCGCCGATCTTGGCGCGGCTGTTGGCGTACTCGCCGGAGGCCAGGTAGGTCTGCACCGCCTGGACCTCGGGGCGGTCGGCGAAGGCCGCGACGAACTCGCCGCCGCCCAGCACCGGCTTGCCCTTGGCCGGGTCGACGGCCGGGAAGTAGAACGCGAAGACGTCGCCGTCCTCGGCCACCTTGGTGCCCTTCGCCCACTGGTTGGCGTAGAAGGACGCCTGGCGGTGCAGCGCGCACTTGCCGGTGAGAACCGGGCCGCCCGCCTCCTGGAACGAGGTGGTGGCGATGCTCTTCACGCCGCCGAAGCCGCCGTTGACGTACTTCTCGTTCTTGAGGATCGTGCCGGCCTGGTTGACGGCCGTGGCGACCTGCGGGTCGTTGAACGGGATCTCGTGGGTGGTCCACTTGTCGTAGACCTCGGGCCCGCCGGTACGCAGCAGGACGTCCTCGATCCAGTCGGTGGCCGGCCAGCCGGTGGCGTCACCGGACTCGATGCCGGCGCACCACGGCTTGGTGCCGCTGGCCGCGATCTTGTCGCTGAGGTCGATCAGCTCCTGCCAGGTGGTCGGGACCGACCAGCCCTTCTCCTTGAACATCTTCGGCGAGTACCACACGAAGGACTTCACGTTGGAGCCCAGCGGAGCGCCGTAGAACTGGCCGTTGACGGTGCTGTACTTCAGCCAGTCGGGGGAGTAGTTCTGCTCGGCCATCGCCTTGGTGTCGGCGCCGGCCGGCTTGAGCTTGCCCGAGTCGACGAACCGCTTGAGCAGGCCCGGCTGCGGGATGAAGGCGATGTCGGGGGCGTTGCCGCCGTCCACCCGGACGGGGAGCTGGGCCTCGAACTCGCCCGAGCCCTCGTGGTCGATCTTGATGCCGGTGCAGTCCTCGAACTCCTTCCAGGACTGCTGGAGGCGCTCGTCCTCGATGTCCCGGATGGACGAGTAGATCGCGACCTTCTTGCCGTCGTGTCCCTGGTACTTCTCGTATGCGGCGCACTCGGCCGAGCCCGCCTTGTCGCTCTTCTTGTCGTTGCCGGTGCCGCAGGCGGCGACGCCGAGCGCCAGCCCCAGCACGCCGGTGACCGCGAGCGCCTGGCGTGATCTGGCAAACGCCATGCCGATCTCCTTCCTTGCCGGCGCGTGGGGGAGTCGAACCAGCGCCGGTCCGATGGTCGTCCCCACATGTAAGCGCTTGCATCCCGCCCGGTCCACCCCTAGGGCGGACACGGCCCGGTAACAATCCCGAAATCCGGTCACCCCCGGTGGGTGCGCTCCCATGGTCCTTCCGTCGAACGGAACTTTCTGCCACCCTGTCCGTATCGGATTGAAGACTTTCAACATAGGAGGCAATGGATGCGTAAGCGATGGCTCAGTCTTGCGGCGGGGGCGGCGGTCCTGGCCGCGACAGTGGTGCCGGCGGCGCCGGCGATGGCCGCGCCGACCTTCAAGGTCCCGTTCCCGTGCGGCCAGTCCTGGTCCGGGCAGACCCGGTCGGACCACAGCCCGGCCAACGCGATCGACTTCAACCGGACCGACGACCTGGGCGATCCGGTGGTCGCCAGCGCGCCCGGCACCGTCGACGTGGTGACCAACCTCGGCAACACCAGCTACGGCAAGTACGTGCGGATCAACCACGGCGGCGGCTACACCACCTACTACGCCCACCTCAACGCCTTCAACGTCTCGGTCGGGCAGACCGTCGGCTACGGGCGGGTGATCGGCTACGTGGGCACCACAGGCGGCTCCACCGGCCCGCACCTGCACTACGAGCAGCGCTCGAGCGGCAGTTCCATCAAGATCAAATTTAACGGCGCGCAGGCGCTGTACTGGGGCACGAAGACCTACACCAGCGACAACGGCTGCTCCGGATCGAACACCGGCTCCGGCACGGTGAACACCGCAGGCACGGCGCTGACGGTGCGTTCCGGCCCCGGCACCGGCTACAGCGCGGTCGGCACGGTGGCCGACGGCGCGGGCGTGACGATCTACTGCCAGACCAGCGGGACCACGGTCACCGGCACGTACGGCACCAGCGCGATCTGGGACCGGATCGGCTCCGGCCGGTTCATCTCCGACGCGTACGTCTACACCGGGTACGACGGCTACATCCCGAGCGTGCCCCGCTGCTGACGCCGGCCGGCGCGGGGGCGGCGGCCCCCGCGCCGGAGCCGGTCAGGCGTTCATCCGCCAGATGGCGAGGTTCAACGCGGCGGCGAACGTCACCCAGGCCCAGTACGGCAGCATGAGCAGCGTCGCCGCCCGCGACACCCGCCGGAACAGGAACACGGTCACGCCGATCGCCAGCCACATCAGCACGATCTCGGCGAACGCCAGCCCGTAGCGGCCGGCGCCGAAGAAGAGCGGCGTCCAGACGGCGTTGAGCACCAGTTGGACGCACCAGGCCCAGAGCGCGGGGCCGAACCCGACCCGACGCCAGACCAGCCAGCCGGCCACCGCGATCAACGCGTAGAGCACCGTCCAGACCGGGCCGAACAGCCACGACGGCGGCGCCCAGGCCGGCTGCTCCAGGCTCTGGTATTCGGCCGAGGTGCCCCGAACGCCCAGACCACCGACGGCGGCGGCGGCGAACGTGGCGGCGCCGAAGCCGACCAGCGCCCACCACTTGCGGGCCCCCGCGGTACGCCGGCCGGCGCGCTCCGATATCTCCATGGTCGAGATATTGCCGTTCCACCCGGCCGGCAAACCCCGGACACGAAGGCGCCGGGATCGTCGGATCCGGACGCTCCGGTCTGGGAGGACAGAGCGCCGGACCCGACGACCCCGGCGGGTCAGGGGTGTTCGGGCCGAACGGTTACGTGTTGAAGATGCTGACGCCACCCGGGCCGACCAGCAGGCCGACCACGATGAGGACGATGCCCCAGAGAATCTGCCGGCGGAAGAGGGCGAGAATTCCGGCGACCACGAGTACGACTGCGAGAATCCAGAGAATCAGCTCCATGGCGGCTGGATACCCGGCTCCTCGATCCGGGAAACCTGCCGCTCAGTCGACTTGATCCCCCAGGTGGAAGACGCTGTACGCCTGCTTGATCACGGGGTGCGCGACGTTGCGGACCCGCACCCCGCCGGGGGTGGTTCCCCGCTCGGTGCCGTGGTGCGCGTGCCCGTGCAGGGCCAGCGCGGTGGGCGCCGAGTCGATCGCCTGCCCGAGTTGGTAGCAGCCGAGGAACGGATAGATCTCCAGCGGCTCACCGGCCAGCGTGTCCGGCACGGGGGCGTAGTGGGTGAGCGCGACGAGCGCGTCGCAGTCCAGGGAGAGCAGCGCGGACGCCAGCGAGTCGGCGCTCTCCCGGGTGGTCCGCACGAACGACTTCATCTCCGGCTCGCCGAAGTCGCTGGCGCACCGCCCGGCGAACCCGCCGCCGAACCCCTTCACCCCGGCCACGCCGAGCCGCCCGCCGGCGCACTCCAGCACGGTGCCGGTGCCCTCCAGCACGGTGATGCCCGCGTCCTCCAGCACCTTGACCACCTGCGGCACCTGGTCGCACTGGTGGTCGTGGTTGCCGAGCACGGTGATCACCGGCACCCCGAGGCCGCCGAACTCGCGCGCCACGCAGCGCGCCTCGGCCTCGGTGCCGTGCCGGGTCAGGTCCCCGGCGAGCAGCAGCACGTCCGCGCAGTCCGGCAGCTCCTCCAGCGCCGGGCGGAACCGGCCCACCACGTCCTCGTCCACGTGCACGTCGCCGACGGCGGCGATCCGGATCACCATCGAACCTCCCTCACGGCAACTCCTCGACCTGGGTGGGCGCCTGCGTACGGATCACCCCGATGTCACTGGTCACCGGTGTGTCCGGGAACCGTTCGGTCACCCGCCGCAGGATCTCCTCCCGCCGGTGCGGGCTCTCCACCTCACCGGAGAGCACCAGTCCGCGCTCGCTGCGCACCACGGTGATGCCCTGTTCGGCCACGGACGGGTCCTCGGCCAGCATGTTCTGGATCTCCGCCTCGACGTACTCGTCGGGGGGCTGTCCGGTCACGGGGTCTCCCTTCCGCCGGGCGCGCCGCCGGGCAGCACGTCCAGCCGGTCGAGCAGCACCAGGAACGCCTCCGCGTACGGCGAGTGCTGCGTTTCCTTCCGTACCCGTTCCCAGTCGATCTGCTCCCGCAGCGAGCGCGCGAGCGGCAGGGCGCGGGCGAAGTCGCAGTAGTGCTGGGAGAAGCTGAGCAGCTTGTGCACCATGAGCTGGCTGGCCGAGAGCACCGGCATCCGGATCGCGTCGACCGGCCGCTCGATGGTGTCGGCGAACGTCTCCTCGGTCACCGGCGTCTCGATCGGCCGGTGGATCAGGTCCACCATCCGCCCCTCGTCGTAGACCTTGACCAGCCAGTCCTCCGGCGGGCGCTCGGCGGTGAAGCCGGCCTCGACGAGCGCCTCCAACGCCCGGTCGACGTCGCACTCACGGAGCAGGAAGTCGACGTCGTGATCGCTGGAGTGGCCGCCGTGCGCGTACACCGCGAAGCTGCCGCCGAGCGCGAACGGGATCTCGGACTGCTTGAGCACCGCGGCGACCTTCTTGAGCGTGTACACCAGGCTCTCGTCCCCGCGCTCGGCCATCTGGGTCTCCCGTCGTCGTGGTGGGCGGTGGGATCACGTTGCGTACCCGGCAGACGGGTCGGTCACACCTGTCCGGTCCGCTCGGGGAGGAAAGCGACAAATTGCCGATGGTGAGCACGGGTCGGATAACCTCGGGGAGGTGGCCAGCTCACTGCGGACGCGGCGCGGCGGGGCCCGACTGCGCGCCGTCGCCCTGATCGGAATCGATGGTTCGGGCAAGACCACCCAGGCCCACCTACTCGCCGAGGCGCTCACCGCCGCCGGCCACCGGGCCACCTACCACCGCAACGCCGGCGGTCGCCGCTGGCTCGGCCGGCTCGCCCAGCGGGTCGGCCGGCCGGACGCGCAACGGCTCGTCGGGCGGGACGGCCTGCTCGCGGTCGAGTCCGTGCTGCGCTGGCTGGCCATCGCGCTCGCCCTGCTGAGCTGCCTGGTCACCGGCCGGACCGCGGTGATGGACCGCTGGTCCGCCTGCCAGTACGCCAGCATCCGGGCGCACGGCGGGCAGCGCTGGGAGCGGCTGGCCCGGGCCGGCTACCGGATCTTCCCGCCGCCCCGGGTCACGTTCCTGCTGACCGTCGACCCGGTCGAGGCGTACGGGCGGATCGAGCGGCGGGGCACCGACCACGAGAGCATGCGGTGGCTCACCGCCGCCGACGCGGCGTACCGGTCGCTGCCGGAGTACGCCGGTTTCGTGGTGGTGGACGGCAGCGGCACGCCCGACGAGGTGTCCCGCCGGATCCGGGCGCACCTGAGCGAGTGGCTGCCGGACGACCCGGCCCCGCTGGCCGGCCCGCCGGACGGCACCCCGCGCCCGTCCGGCGGCGGTCGGGACGGCCCGGTGCCGGCTCAGGCCCGCCCGTAGACCGGCACGCTCGCGCCGCTTGTCGGCGCGGACTCCGGGCCGGCCAGGAAGCGGATCACCGCGGCGATCTCGGCCGGCGGCACCCAGCGCCCGTGGTCGGCCTCCGGCTGGGCGGCCCGGTTGGCCGGGGTGTCGACGACGCTGGGCAGCACCGTGTTGCACCGCACCCCGCGCTGCCGGTACTCCACCGCGACCGCGTGGGCGAACGCCTGCACGGCGGCCTTGGCGGTGACGTAGCCGGCCGCCCCGGGAAACGGCGACACCGCGGCCCGCGACGACACGCAGACCACCGCGCCGCCGCCGGCCGCCACCAGGTGCGGCAGCGCCGCGTGGGTGACCAGGTAGGTGGGGCGCAGGTTGAGCCGCAGCAGCCGCTCGAACTCCTCGACCGGGGTCTCGTGCACCAGCCCGCCGCTGGCGTACCCGCCGACGAGGTTGACCACCGCGCGCAGCGGCGCCGTGGGCTCGGCGGTGGCGACCGCCACCGCCCGCGCGGCCCCCTCCGGGGTGAGCAGGTCCGCGACCACCGGCACCGGCCCGGACGGCTCGCCCGCCGCCCCGGCCTCCCGGGAGGGTACGACCACCCGCCAGCCGTCGGCGTGGAACGCGGCGGTGACCGCCCCGCCCAGCCCGCCCGTGCCTCCGGTCACCAGCACCGTGCGATCCGCCATGGGCACACGCTATCCGGCCGTCGCGCCGGCCGACCGGCGACCCGGCGCGGCCGTCCGGCCGTCCCGGGCGGGCGCGACGGTCGATGGCCGCGTCGGCCGGCGGGAGCGAGTCGACCGGACCGGATGAGGCGGTCGGGCTGCGGTGATGGGACCCTGAGCGAGGTCGCGCGCGGAAGGCGGTAAATTTCCCGATACGCGGCGTCATGGTTGACGCTCACGCCCTCTGAAAGTAAGTTTCATCCGTGGCGAAGAGTCCGAAGATTTCTGCGAGTCACGAGCCCGGTGGACTGATCGTCCACATCAGCGGCCTCCTGCCCTCGCTGTCCCCGGCCGAGCAGCGGGTGGCCCGGCTGGTCGTCGCCGATCCGGCGGACGCGGCCCGGCGCACCATCACCGATCTCGCCACCTCCGCCGAGACGTCCGAGGCGACAGTGATCCGGTTCTGCCGCTCGGTCGGCATGGACGGCTACCCGCAACTGCGGATCCGGCTCGCCGCCGAGGCCGCCCGCCGGGTCGAGCCGCCCGACGCCCGGGTCGTCGGCGGCGACATCCCGCCCGGCGCGGACCTGGCCCAGATCATCGCCACCATCGCGTTCAACGACGCGCGGGCGGTCGAGGAGACCGCCGAGCAGCTCGACCCGGCGGTCTGCGAGCAGGTGGTCGAGGCGATCGGCGCGGCCGGCCGGATCGACGTCTACGGCGCCGGCGCCAGCGGCTTCGTCGCCTCCGACTTCCAGCAGAAGCTGCACCGCATCGGGCGCACCGCGTTCTACTTCCCGGACGTGCACACCGCGCTCACCTCGGCCGCGCTGCTGGGCCGGGGCGACGTCGCGGTCGGCATCTCGCACACCGGCACCACGTCCGACGTGATCGAGGTGCTGGAACAGGCCCGGGCCCGTGGGGCCACCACGGTGGCGCTGACCAACTTCCCGCGCTCGCCGATCACCGAGGTCGCCGACCACGTGCTCACCACCGCGGCCCGGGAGACGACCTACCGGTCCGGCGCCACGGCGAGCCGGCTGGCCCAGCTCACCGTGGTCGACTGCCTCTTCGTCGGGGTGGCCGCCCGCAGTCGGGCCCGGACCAAGAAGGCGCTGGAGGCCACCGCGGAGGCCGTCCAGTCACGCCGGGTCGGCCCGGGCCGGAGGCGGGGATGACGGCGGGCCGGGTGGAACGCGACGAGGTCGCCACGGTGCGTCCGGTGGTGCGCGTCGGCGCGCCGACCGAGCGGCGCAACCCGCAGAGCGTCGACCTCGACCTGATGTCGACCCGGGACGTGCTCACCGTCATCAACGAGGCGGACCGGCGAGTGCCGGCCGCGGTGGCCGCCGTGCTCACCGAGATCGCCGAGACCGTCGACCTGGCCGTGGCCGCGCTGCGCGGCGGGCACCGGGTGCACTACTTCGGCGCCGGCACCTCCGGGCGCCTCGGCGTGCTCGACGCGGCCGAGCTGGCCCCGACGTTCAACTCGCCCCGGCACTGGTTCTGCTCGCACCTGGCGGGCGGCCCGGAGGCCATGTGGCGGGCGGTCGAGGACGCCGAGGACGACGAGCGCGGCGGGGCCGCCGACGCCGCCGAGTGCGTACGCCCCGGCGACCTGGTGGTCGGCCTGGCGGCCAGCGGGCGCACCCCGTACGTCCTCGGGGCGCTCGCCGCGTCCCGGGCCCAGGGCGCCGGGACGGTGCTGCTCTGCGCCAATCCGGAGGCCGAGGCCGCCGGATCGGTGGACGTGTTCATCGGGGTGGACACCGGACCCGAGGTGGTGACCGGGTCGACCCGGATGAAGGCCGGCACGGCGCAGAAGCTGGTGCTCAACACGTTCTCCACGGCCGTGATGGTGCGCCTGGGCCGGGTCTACTCGAATCTGATGATCGACATGGTGGCCACCAACGCGAAGCTGCGCGGCCGGATGATCTCGATCCTGATGGAGGCCACCGGGTGCGCCGAGGAGGTCTGCCGGGTCGCTCTCCAGCAGGCCGACGGCGACCTCAAGACCGCCCTCGTCGCGCTGGTCAGCGGTGCCGAGGTGCCCGCCGCGCGGGCCGCGCTGGCCCGCTCCGCCGACCAGGTCCGTGGCGCCCTGGAGCTGCTCGCCTCCTGAGTCGTCGCATCCCCACCCGCCGGTGCATCCGCCCGGCGGGTGCGACGCGTATCACGTGGCGGGAGGGGACGTCTCTCCCCGCGCGGATTGTTCAACGAGGCGGAGGGTAATCCTTCCGCATGGCTGAACCGACCGGTCCGGTCCTTGCGTATCTCGCAGTGACCAGGATCGCAAAGGCGCGGTGACGCGGCTCGCTGTGTTCATGGAACACGCAATGGTGACATTCCATGGGCGGGCGGCGGATCCGCTGCTCCGGACCCCGTTGACCAGGGCGTCCACGGGCCGCCCGAGCAGGGGTCCTGACAGGAAACATGGACCGGGCTCTCAGCTACCACTCAGGCATTCGTGACAGTTTCGACTCACGGCATGGAATCCCCGACACGTCACATCTGTTGTGTAGGTGTCAGCACCTACGGGCACAGCGGAAGTTACGGGGAGGGCTGATGAACGTGGGGATGGCAAGGAACCGGGCAACCGGCGCGAGCGAGGGGACCGTGGCAATCGTGGACAAGAACATCGGCATGCGTACCGACGAGGTCGCCGAGGAGCGGGACCTGGTCGGCGTCTACCTGCACGAGATCTCCCGGACGCCGCTGCTGGACGCCGCCCGTGAGGTGGATCTCTCCAAGGCGATCGAGGCGGGTCTCTACGCCGAGCACCTGCTCGACACCGATCGGCTTCCCGACGGGGCGACCCGGGACGAGCTGGAGCGCGTGGTGGCCGAGGGTGAGCGGGCGAAGGACCTGTTCATCCGCGCCAACCTGCGCCTGGTCGTCTCCATCGCCCGGCGCTACGTGCGCTCCGGCATGCCCATGCTGGACCTGATCCAGGAGGGCAACACCGGCCTGGTCCGGGCGGTCGAGAAGTTCGACTACGAGCGAGGCTTCAAGTTCTCCACCTACGCGACCTGGTGGATCCGTCAGGCCATCAGCCGGGCGATCGCCCAGCAGGAGCGGACCGTACGGCTGCCCGTGCACCTGGTGGAGGACGTCAACCGGATGCGCAACGTGGCCCGGCAGCTCACCCGTGAGCTGGGCAGCGACCCGGAGCCGGAGCAGATCGCGACCGCGCTCGGCGTCACCGTCGAGCGGGTCAACGAGCTGCGCCGCTGGTCGCAGGACACGGTCTCGCTGGACACCCCGGTCGGGGACGACGGCGACACCAACCTCGGTGACCTGGTCGCCGACAGCGACGCCCCGTCGCCTGAGGAGATCGTGCTCACCGGCCTGGAGCGGCAGCGGATCGAGGGTCTGCTCAACCACCTCGACGACCGTTCGGCCGGCATCATGCGGGCCCGCTACGGCCTGGAGGACGGCCGGGAGCACTCGCTGACCGAGGTCGCGTCGCGGTTCTCGCTCTCCCGGGAGCGCATCCGCCAGCTGGAGATCCAGGCCCTCGGCCGGCTCCGCGAGCTGGCCCGCGCCGAGGGGTTGCAGGCGGCCTGACCTGGTAGGAATGGAAACGACGAACGGCCGGCGTCCGATAGGGGGACGCCGGCCGTTCGCGTTGTCCGTCAGACCCGCCCGTAGCCGGCGATGGACATGATGCTCATGCTCCGCTTGCTGACGTTGCGGCCCGCGCTGGGCGCGTCGATGATCTGACCGCCGCCCACGTAGAGCGCCACGTGCCCGAGCCCGGAGTAGAACACCAGGTCACCCGGTTGCAGCGCGCTGCGGCTGATCCGGGTGGTGGCGCTCCACTGGGCGGCCGCGTTGTGCGGCAGGGACTTCCCGGCGGCCCGCCAGGCGGCAAGCGTCAGGCCCGAGCAGTCGTAGCTGCCGGGACCGTCGGCGCCCCAACCGTATGGCTTGCCCACCGCGCCGTACGCGTACCGCACCGCCACCCCGGCCTTGCCGGAGACGGCCGGCGGCGTCCCCGCCGAACTGGACTTGGCCGGCGCCTCGGTGGCCCTCCCGTACGCCTGGCGACGCATCTCGTAGAGACGGGACAGATCCGCCTCGATCCGCTTCTTCCCGGCGGCGAGCTGCTTGGCCTGCGCCGCCTCCCGGGCCAGCGTGACGTCCAGTTGGGTCTTCTGGTCGATCAGCCGGCGCTGGTCGGCGGTGAAGCCGGTGATGGTGCGCTGCCGTTGCCGGGTGAGCTGGTCGAGCGTGCCCAGCCGTTCCGGCAGCGCCGCGGTGCCGCCCGGCTCCAGCAGGGCCGCCGCGGTGCGCATGCCACCGGTCTTGTACGCGGTGGCGGCCAGCACGGCCACGTCGGCGCGGCTCCGCTCGGCCTGTTCCTGCAACGGGCCGATCTTGGCTGCCAACGTGGCCGCCTCGGCCTTGTTGGCCTTGATGTCCTCGTTGAGCTTGTTGTAGGACTCGACGATTCGCTCCAGCTCAGTCGAGGACTTCTCGATCTGCTTCGTCAGCTCGGCGGGGGTGGGCTCGGCCCGAGCCACCGACGCCGGGGCGAGCAGCGCGGCCGAGAGGCCGGCCACCGCCAGCGAGCGGAGCAGCATCCGTAAGGACGACAAGAGCGGAAAGCTCCTCTCCATGGTCGGCGGAACGCGCTGTCGCGCCCGTCGACACCAGCCCGGCGCCGTCCGGATGGACGGCGGTCGACCGGACCGACCTGGACAACCTAACGCGTGATCGGAGTTGTCGGGAGTTCAAGGAGGGTCGAAAGTTGGCAAAGTGTCGGAAAGTGACAATGGCGACGCTGACGGTTCACGACCGTTTTCCGGGTGGCGCGGGGGTCACACAATGAATCGCGGATCCGGGAATCCCACCGCGGGATCCCGCGACCCCGGGAGGCCACCGTGCAGACCGATCGCCCCTCCACCACGCCCACCCTGCTCTACGCCCGGCCGGGCATCGTGGTCACCGCCGAACGCTTCACGGTCGGGCGCAACAGTTGGCCGGTCGCCGGCATCACCCAACTCCGCACCGCCCGGGGTCCGCACGACCGGCTCGCCGCCCGGGCGGTCGCCGTCTCCGCCGCGTTGATCGCCTCGGTCGGGCTGCTGCTCGGCTTCACCGGCGGACTGCAACGGCTCACCGCCGGGTCGTACCTGACGCTCGGCGCGGTGGGGCTGCTGCCGCTGCTGCTCGTGCTGGCCGGCGACCGCTGGCGGCCACCGGCGCACGAGCTGTGGGGACGCGTCCACGGCGCCGAGGTGCTGCTGTTCAGCAGCGACGACGAGCGGCAGTTCGGCCAGGTCACCCGCGCGCTGCGCCGGGCCCGGGAGGGGGCGCGCCTGGGCGGCTGGGCCGACCCGCCGGGCGGCGCCCCGTGGCGACCGGCACGCTGACCGGCGGTCAGCCGGCGACCGGCTCCGGGGTACGCGGGCGGCGCTCGGCGGCCACCCAGTGGCTCACCCGCCGCTCGGCGTAGAACGACACGAACGGCACGGTGCCGGCCAGCATCACCAGCAGCATCCGCTTCAGCGGCCAGTCGGCCCGGCGGGACAGGTCGAAGGTGAGCGCCAGGTAGAGCATGTAGAGCCAGCCGTGCGCGACGCCCACCACCGCGACCACGCTCGGGTTGTCGAAGCCGTACTTCAGCGGCATGCCGATCAGGACCAGCACCACCAGCGCCACGCCCACGATCCAGGCGATCACGCGGTACCGGGTAAGGGCTCCGCCCACCGTCGTCCGTCCTTCCGCACCGGCCTCAGCCGGGATAGTCGCCGGGCCGGGCGCCCGGATTGGCGTTCAACCAGGAAAGATAGCGGTTGTACGCGGCCAACTCGCCGTCGTCCGCCCCGTCGGCAGGCGCCGCCGGGGTCCGGGCGACGCGCACCGGCCGGCGTACCGCGGGAGTCTCGGCGACCGGCGCGTCGCCGGCGGTCGCCGACGGCGCCGGACCGGCCGGCTCCCCGCGCTCGGCCCGCAGGGCCTGCCGCACCTCGCGCCACCACACGAAGACCACGAAGCCGGCGAAGACCGGCCACTCGATCGCGTAGCCGAAGCTGAGCGCGTTGCCCCCGGCCGCCCGGGTCACCTGCCACCAGCCCAGCCCGAGGAAGGCCACCACCAGCACGACCATGGCCACGTGGCGCACGATCCACGCCGGTGTCCGGAGCCGCTGCATGCCGTCGAGGGTACCGGGGCCGCCGGCCGTCTCCGACACGGCGTCGTAGTGCGTGGGGTTTGGTGGCATCCCGGTTGGGCATCCGTCTAGTCGCCAGCCCGAACGAGACGAGGGGGCGATGATGACCGAATCGGTACGCCCGGACACCAGCCCGGAGCAGCGCGTCACCGAGTGGGACGGCGACGGCGGGATGATCGGGGTCGACCCCGTCGAACTCGCCGACGAGGACCTGATCCGGGAGATGCGGAGCCTGCACCGGACCCGGCTGGACACGCTGCGGCACGCCACCGACTCCGCGCTCGCCAACCACCTGCGCCGCACCGCCGAGCTGGAGACCGAATACCTGGCCCGGCACCCCGGCCGCGAGGTCGACCCGCACCGGCTGCGGGACGCCTGATGGCCAGCCACGCCGAGCGCGGCATGTCCGCGCCGCCCGAGGTGGTGTTCAACACCGCCACCGACCCGGACCGCTCCGCCGCCTGGCTGCCCGAGAAGCTTCGCGGCTCCCGCGCCTGCCGGGTGGAGGTGCTCGACGCCGACGACATGCGGGCCCGGTGGAGCAGCGCCGACTGGTCCGCCGAGATCGACGTGGAACCGGCCGACGCCGGCGGCGCCCGGGTCCGGCTGGACCTGGCCGGCCCCGATCACGGGCTGGCCGACGAGATCCTGACCAACCTCGACCGCGAGGTGGCCGACAACCTGACCGCCGGTTGAGCCCGGCCGCCATGACGACGAGGGAGGCCGGGTTGACCGGGAGTGGCCTGAAGCAGAAGGTGGCGCGGTTGCGCCAGGCGTACGCGCCGCACGAGCACCGACCGCTGGAGGGCTACCTGAAGGCGATGGGCACCTACGCCGGCGTGACCGCCGCGCTGGTCGGGGTGGTCCGGGCGACCGGCCGTCCGGTGCCGGAGCGGCCCTCGCCCGGCGACGTGGTGCTGCTCTCGATCGCCACGCACAAGCTGAGCCGGCTGATCTCCAAGGACGCGATCACCAGCCCGCTGCGGGCGCCGTTCACCCGCTACGACCACCCGATCGGCAGCGGCGAGGTGATGGAGCAGGTCCGCGACGAGGGCAGCCCCACCCGGCACGCGCTCGGCGAGCTGGTGAGCTGCCCGTTCTGTCTGGCGGTGTGGGTGGCCACCGGGCTCACCGGTGGCCTGGTGCTGGCGCCCCGGCTGACCCGGCTGGTGGCCACCGCGCTGACCGCGGTCGCCGCGTCCGACTTCCTCCAGATGGGCTACGCGGTGGCCCAGCGGGCCGCCGAGGGCGGGCACCGCGAGGAGTGAGCACCGACGGATCGGGGCCGGCGCGTGCGCGCCGGCCCCGATCGTTCGTCAGCGGGATCAGGTCGGGGTGGTGCCGTGGTCCTCGCCGGCCCAGCCGCGCGACGTCTCCGGCTCCCGGTCGTCCTCCCCGGTGATGATGTCCCGGTCCACCGCGGTGCGGTCGTGCTCGTTGGCGAAGTCGGGCTCGGGCAGCGTGTCCACGCCCTCCGGGGGCTGGCCGAGCGCCGGCAGGCGCTCGTGCTCGGTCTCGCGGTCGGTCATGTGCGTCCTCTCGTCGGCGGGGTGCTCAGGCGACCGAGCCGCCCAGCAGGTCGGCCACCTCGTCCACCGCGTACTCGCCCTGGGGGAGCGCGGCGATCCGGGTGAGCAGCTCCGCCGGCAGTTCCGCGGCCACCGCCCGGCGGTAGATGTCGGTCTGACTGATCCGCTCCTGGCCGTGGTAGAGGTCGTCGAGCAGGTCGTCGAGCGGCCTGGTGTCCGGCTGCTCGGTCACGGGCGCGTCATCGGTCACGCCGACCACCTACCCGGCGCCGAACCGGTCAAACGCCACCCCGACGGCGCTCAGGCGGGGGTGGGCAGCGCGGCGCGGCGGGCGCGGACCGCCTGGGCCAGGTGGTCGAGCACCTCGTCGGTGGTGTCCCAGCCGATGCAGGCGTCGGTGACCGACCTGCCGTACTCCAGCTCCCGAGTCGGGTCCAGATCCTGCCGGCCGGCACGCAGGAAGCTCTCCAACATGATCCCCACGATGCCGCGCTGCCCGGCGGCGAGCTGCCCGGCCACGTCCGCGGCGACCCGCGGCTGGTTGCGGTGGTCCTTGCCGCTGTTGGCGTGGCTGGCGTCGACCACCACCCGCTCGGGCAGGCCGGCGGCGCGCAGCAGGTCCAGCGCCCCGGCCACCGACTCCGCGTCGTAGTTGGGCCGGCCGCCTCCGCCGCGCAGCACCAGGTGACCGTCCGCGTTGCCCCGGGTGTGCATGATCGCCGGGATGCCGGAGACGTCGATGCCGGGGAAGACGTGCGGCACGCCGGCCG
The DNA here is from genome assembly GCF_044455315.1 of Micromonospora sp. NPDC051300. NCBI lineage: Bacteria > Bacillati > Actinomycetota > Actinomycetes > Micromonosporales > Micromonosporaceae > Micromonospora > Micromonospora sp. NPDC051300. Next base: position 96,707 of record NZ_JBITEP010000021.1, read on the forward strand.
CGCGGATCGCGTCGACGGCGGTGGCGATGCTGCCGTCGGGGCGGTTCTTCATGCCGATCGGCATGGACAGGCCGGAGGCGAGCTGCCGGTGCACCTGGCTCTCCACGGTCCGGGCGCCGATCGCGCCCCAGGCCACCGTGTCGGCGATGTACTGCGGGGTGATCGGGTCGAGGAACTCGCAACCCACCGGCAGGCCCAGCCGCAGCACGTCGAGCAGGAGCGCCCGCGCGGTCCGCAGGCCGGTGTTGACGTCACCGGAGCCGTCCAGCGCCGGGTCGTTGATCAGGCCCTTCCACCCCACCGTCGAGCGCGGCTTCTCGAAGTAGACGCGCATCACCACGAGCAGGTCGTCGGCGACCCGGTCGGCGGCCTCGCGCAGCCGTCCCGCGTACTCCAGCGCGGCCGCCGGGTCGTGCACCGAGCACGGGCCGACCACCACGAGCAGGCGGTCGTCGGCGCGGTCCAGCACCCGACCGACCGCGCGCCGGCCGGCCACGACGGCCTCGGCGAGCGACGCGTCGAGCGGCAGGTGGTGGTGCAGCAGGGCCGGGGTGGTCAACGGCACGACGCGGTCGATCCGCTGGTCGATGACCCGGCGGGCGTCCGGGGACGTGGTCACGGTGGGGATCCTTCCGCCGACCGCGCCCCGGGGCCGGCGCCCAGGGAGTCGAGCCGGCTGCTCGCATGCGAAAGGGCAGGGAACCATCCCTGCCCGGCCGGCTCGAAGAGGAAGTGACGTCAGCTCACGGTCGAGTCACCGGCTCCTCCAGCCGGCTGCCTAAACCATCGATACGAACGCGTCACGCCGGCAAGCGTACCCGACGCGCCCGGGAACGCCCGGACCGTTCCGCGAAGCGGGACGCGGGGTATGAGGACGCCCATGAGCCACGACCAGAGCGACCAGGACCGGATCTCCTCCCGCGCCCACCTGCTGCCCGAGGAGGCGGCGGCGGGCAGCGACGACCCGCAGGCGCAGGCCGACGCGATCCTCGCCGAATCGGACCTGCGGGAGGAGGACCGCAACGCCGCCCCGGACACCGTGCTGGAGCACCGCACCTCGGCCGAGACCGTCAACCCCGTCGAGCCGCCCGACTGAGCGCCACGCCCCGGCCCCGCCGCGACCCTCGATATCCGGCGTCGCGGAGCCGGGCCAGCGGGCCGGCCAGCCGCAGCCCCGGCGGCACGTTGCCGATCGGGTCGAAGGCCAGCGCGGCGTCCTCCCGGGCGCCGTGCCGGCCGGTCAGCCGCACCTCCCCGAACGGCCGCCACGGACCCACCGCCGAGGCCACCGCGAGCACCAGCCGGGGCTCGTCGCCGGCCACCGCCGCGTCTGCCTCGTCAAGCGTGCGACCCAGGTCGGGGGAGTCCGGGTCGGCCAGCGCGGCCAGGAACAGCCGCCGCGACCCGGCCCGGAACGACATGATCGAGGTGTACGTCCCGGTGAGGCGCCGCCGGGGCAGCGGCAGGTTCCGCAGCACCGGCGCCGCGCCGCTGGAACTGACCAGCAGGTCCACCGGCGGCTCCGGGTCCCGGTGCAGCCGGACCGCCACGCCCAGCACGTCCGGCCAGCCGGCCGGCGTCGGCACGCCCCTGGACAGCCGGACCGTGCCCGGCCAGCGGCCGGGGTCGTCCAGCAGCGGCACGCCTGTCGGCGGTCCCGGCGTACCCCAGATCAGCACGTCGGCGGCGAACACGCGGCCGGCGGGATGCAGCAGTCGGGCGTGCCGGAGCCGGGCCAGCGCGGCGGCGGCCCGCTCGACGGCGGACGGTGCGGGGGTCATGTCCCGGTGGGTACCCCGTCCCGCGGCGACGACGCGGAGCGCGTGTCCCCTTTCCGCCCACCGGATCGGATAGCGTCGTGCCATGCCCGACAGCGGTTTCCCCTGGCCGATCGAGACGACCCGACTGGACAACGGCCTGCGCGTGGTGGTGAGCGAGGACCGCACCGCGCCGGCCGTGGCGGTCAACCTCTGGTACGACGTGGGTTCCCGCCACGAACCGGCGGGCCAGACCGGCTTCGCCCACCTCTTCGAGCACCTGATGTTCGAGGGTTCGGTGAACGTGGCGAAGACCGAGCACATGAAACTGATCCAGGGCGCCGGCGGCTCGCTCAACGCGACCACCAACCCGGACCGGACCAACTACTTCGAGACCGTCCCGGCCGAGCACCTGGAGCTGGCGCTCTGGCTGGAGGCCGACCGGATGGGCGGCCTGGTGCCGGCGCTGACCCAGGAGACGCTGGACAACCAGCGCGACGTGGTCAAGAACGAGCGGCGGCAGCGCTACGAGAACGTCCCCTACGGCGACGCCTGGCTGCGGTTGCTGCCGCTGCTCTACCCGCCCGGCCACCCCTACCACCACGCCACGATCGGGTCGATGGCCGACCTGAACGCCGCCGACCTGGCCACCTTCCAGGCGTTCCACACCACCTACTACGCGCCGAACAACGCGGTGCTCACGGTGGTCGGCGACACCACCGCGGCCGAGGTGTTCGCGCTCGCCGACAAATACTTCGGCGGGCTCGCCGCGCGGGCCGACATCCCGGCCGCCCCGGACGGGCGTACGGTGCCGGCGACCGGACGGCCCGCGGTGGAGACGGTCACCGCCGACGTGCCCGCCCCCCGCGTCTACCTCGCGCACCGCACCCACCCGTTCGGCGACCCGGGGTACGACGTGACCACGGTGCTCGCCACCGTGCTCGGCAGCGGCCGGGGCAGCCGGCTCTACCAGCGGCTCGCCGACGGCGAGCGGATCGCCCAGCCGGACCTGGTCGGCGCGTACGGGGTCGACCTGGCGCACGCCCCGGCCCCGCTGATCGCCACCGCCACCGCCCGCCCCGGCGTGACCGCCGACCGGCTGCGCGACGGGCTGGCCGAGGTGGTCGACGAGCTGGCCACCGTGCCGGTGACCGCCGCCGAGCTGGACCGCGCCAAGGCGCTGCTGAGCACCATGTGGTGGCGGCAGATGTCCACGGTGGACGGCCGCGCGGACACGCTCGGCCGCTACGCCACCCAGTTCGGCGACCCGGCCACCGCCGCCGACCGGTTGCCCGCCTGGCTGGCCGTCACCGCCGAGCAGATCGCCGAGCAGGCCGCCGAGCTGTTCGGCGCCGACGACCGGGTGACCCTGACCTACCTGCCCGAGGAGACCTCATGACGCTGATCGCCACCCGACCCGGTCCCGGCGCCGCCCGCGCCTACCGGTTCCCCCAGGTGGTCCGGCGGACGGTCGCCGGTGGGCAGGTCGTCGCCGCGCACCTGCCCGGGCAGAACCTCGCCGTCGCGCTGCTGCTGCTCGACGGCGGCGCCGGCCGCGAGCCGGTCGGCAAGGAGGGGCTCGGCGCGGTGCTGGCCAAGGCGCTGGAGGAGGGCACCGCGCAGCGGGACGCCACCGCGTACGCGCTGGCCATCGAGGCGCTCGGCACCGAGCTGGTGGCCGGGCTCGACTGGGACTCGTTCCAGGTCAGCGTGCAGGTGCCGGTGGGTCGGCTGAGCGCCGCGGTGGAGCTGATGGCCGAGGCGGTCCGCACGCCGCGTCTCGACCCGGCCGACGTGCTGCGGGTCCGCGACGACGAGGCGACCGCGCTGCGGATGGACTGGGCCAACCCGGGCCCGCGCGCCGACGCGGTGCTGCGGGCCGACCTGTTCGGCGCCGAGCACCGGTGGGGGCGGCCGCTCTACGGCGACCCGGAGAGCGTGGCCGCGCTGGAGTCCGACGACGTCACCGTCTTCCACTCCGAGTGGTTCATCCGCCCCGGCACCCTCGTCGTCGCCGGCGACCTGGACCGCATCGACCTGGACGCGCTCGGCGCGACGGCGTTCGCCGGCACCGGCGGCGGGCCGGTCGACCGGGGCGGCCCGATCGAGGTGCCGCTCGCCGACCGGCGGCGGATCCTCCTGGTGGACCGGCCCGGCTCGGTGCAGTCCACGCTGCGGCTCGGCCACCCGTCGCCGCACCGCGCGCACCCCGACCACGTGCCGATGACGCTCGCCGGCACGGTGCTCGGCGGCGCGTTCACCTCCCGCCTCAACCACCTGATCCGCGAGGTGCGCGGCTACACGTACGGCATCCGTGGCGACTTCGCCTCGTCCCGGCGGTTCGGCAGGTTCGCGGTCAGCTCCGGCGTGCAGACCGCGGTGACCGCGCCGGCGCTCGTCGAGTCGGTGGGTGAGGTGACGCGCACCCGGGAGACCGGGGTGACCGAGGAGGAGCTGGAGGTGGCCCGCTCGTGGCGGGCCGGCCAGCTCTCGGTCGAGTTGCAGAGCCCCCGGGCGATCGCCTCGGCGCTGACCACGCTCGTGGTGCACGACCTGCCGGACGACTACCACGCCCGGCTGCGCGAGGCGCTGCTCGCGGCCACCGTCGAGGAGGTCTCCGCGGCGGCCGCGGCGCACCTGCACCCGGAGGCGTTGACGCTCGTCGTGGAGGGGGACGCGGCGGTGATCCGGGACGAGTTGGTGGCCGCCGGTCTCGGCGAGCTGGTCGACCAGGCGTGACCGGCGGGGGCGGCGGGCGGAGATGTGATTCCCGTCGCCCCGGCCCGCGCGCTGGGAAAGGCTTCCCGCCCACCCGGCCGGGCTGGGTAGCCTCGCGGGCATGAGGATCGGCATTGTGGGTGCCACCGGCCAGGTCGGTGGCGTGATGCGGCAGGTGCTGGCGGAGCGCGACTTCCCGGCGGAGCAGGTGCGGTTGTTCGCCTCGGCGCGGTCGGCCGGGCGCACCCTGCCCTGGCGCGACGGCGAGGTGACAGTCGAGGACGCGGCCACCGCGGACTACCGCGGCCTGGACATCGTGCTCTTCTCGGCCGGCAAGGGCACCGCGAAGGAGCTGGCCCCCCGCGTCGCCGAGGCAGGCGCCGTGGTGATCGACAACTCGTCGGCGTTCCGGATGGACCCCGAGGTGCCGCTGGTGGTCGCCGAGGTCAACCCGGAGGCGATCACCGACCGGCCCCGGGGCATCGTGGCCAACCCCAACTGCACCACGATGGCCGCCATGCCGGTGCTGCGCCCGCTGCACGCCGAGGCCGAGCTGGTCGGCCTCGTGGTCGCCACCTACCAGGCGGTCTCCGGCGCCGGCCTGTCCGGCGTGGCCGAGCTGGACGAGCAGGTCCGCAAGGTCGCCGAGGACGCGAGCGCGCTCGCGTTCGACGGCTCGGCGGTCCAGTTCCCGGCCCCCCGCCAGTTCGCCCGCCCGATCGCGTTCAACGTGCTCCCGCTGGCCGGCTCGATCGTCGACGACGGCTCCGACGAGACCGACGAGGAGCAGAAGCTGCGCAACGAGAGCCGCAAGATCCTCGGCATCCCCGGGCTCAAGGTCTCCGGCACCTGCGTGCGGGTGCCGGTGTTCACCGGCCACTCGTTGCAGATCAACGCCCGGTTCGCCCGGCCGGTCGACCCGGCCCGAGCCCGCGAGCTGCTCGCCGACGCGCCCGGGGTGGCGCTCAGCGACGTGCCCACCCCGCTCGAGGCGGCCGGCCAGGACCCGACCTACGTGGGGCGGATCCGGGCCGACGAGACCGTCGAGCACGGACTGGCGCTGTTCTGCGCAAACGACAACCTGCGCAAGGGCGCGGCGCTCAACGCCGTGCAGCTCGCCGAGCTGGTCGCCGCCGGGCGCTGACCCGGTCGTACCACCGCGGGGGTGTCCGGGACACGGACGCCCCCGCAGCGGGTATACCGGCCCGGTCGCCGGCGGCCCGCGCCGGCGGGCGGGGGGAACGATGGCGGCCGGACGGGGCACGGAGAACGTGGACGAGGTCGAAACCGGGCTGCGCTCGGACACGGCCCGGGCGATCGGCTTCAGCGACGCGGTCTTCGCCATCGTCGTCACGCTGCTGGTGCTCGACCTGCGGGTGCCCGAGGTGGCGCCCGGTGGGCTGCTGCGCGCGTTGCTCGACCAGTGGCCGGTCTATCTCGCCTACGTCACGTCCTACCTGTACGTGGCGGTCAACTGGCTGAACCACAAGGGGACGTTCCACCGGGTCCGCTGCGCCGATCGGGGTCTGCACTGGGCGAACCTCGGGGTGTTGTTCAGCGTGGCGCTGCTGCCGTTCGTCACCGCGCTCGTCTCCCGCGCGGTGGAGAAGGGCGACGCCTACGACGAGCGGGTCGCGGTCTCCGCGTACGCGGTGGTCGGTGTGGTCCTCTCGGCGGCCTGGCTCTGGCTCTACCACTACCTGAGTCGGCACCCCGAACTGCTCCAGGCGGGCGTGACCTCACGGTTCTTCGAGGCCGAACGGATCCGGGCGGCGCTCGGCGTGGTCGCGTACGCGATCGCCGGTCTGGTGGGCTGGGTGAACGTGCCGACGGCGCTGGTGGTGCTCCTGCTGCTGCCGCTCTTCTACGGCCTGTCCAGCAACGGCACCTACGACCTGCGCCGTCGGGTGCGCCGTCGCCGGTGAGCCGGCCTCGCGTTACCCCGCCGCGGGGGGCGGGTAGACGGCGGTGCCGACACCGAGAGGGGAGCACCATGACAACGGTCGGAGAGTTCATGACGACCCGGTTGGTGACGATGGACGGCAACGACACGCTCGCCGCGGCGGCCCAGGAGATGCGCGACAGCGCCATCGGCGACGTGGTGGTGACCGACGGCGACAACGTGGTCGGCATCGTCACGGACCGGGACATCACGGTCCGGGGTGTGGCCGAGGACCGGAACCCCGCCACCACCCGCCTCAACGAGATCACCAGCAAGGACGTGGTGACGGTCAGCCAGAACGACGACGCGGTCGCCGCCGCCGACCTGATGCGCACCTACGCGGTCCGGCGGCTCCCGGTGACCGAGGACGGCCGGCTGATCGGCCTCGTCTCGATGGGTGACCTGGCGGTCGAGCGGGAACCCCAGTCGGTGCTCGCGGACATCAGCGCCGACGACCCCAACAACTGACCGCCCGCCGCGGTGACGCCGGCCCCCGGTTCGGGGGTCGGCGTCTCGCGTCCTCCGGCCGCCGCGACCTCACCCGATCCGGGCGAGGTTGACCCGGGACCCGGCGGGGACCCGTGCTGTCGACGGAAGGCCGCTGGTAGCGCGGGAGGAGTCACCTTCGATGGTGGACACGGCCACGAGATTCTTCGAGGAGCTGGACCGGCGGGGCTTCGAGCCGCTGCTGGTCAAGACCGCCGGAACCCTCCGGTTCGACCTGCACGAGGGGGCCCAGACCAATCACTGGCTGCTGGAGATCGACCGGGGCAACCTGCGGGTCCGGCAGGAGGACGGCGAGGCGGACACCGTGGTCGGCACCGACCCCCGGCTCTTCGGCGCGCTCGTCGACGGCGAGGAGAACGCCATCGCGGCGCTGCTGCGCGGCGACATGACAGTCGTCGGTGACCTGCGGCTCGTGCTCCAGATCGAACGCGTCTTCCCCGGTCCGCCGGACTCCCGCGGGCCGCACCACGCCTTTGCCAGGAGGGCCGCCTGATGGCCGGAAGCAACACCGTCCGGATCCTGGACGGCAACACGTTCGTGGTCTCCGAGGACACCGGTGACATCGAGGCCACGCCGAGCGAGCCGACGGGTCTCTTCTCGCTCGACACGCGATACCTGTCGAAGTGGGTGCTCACCGTCAACGGCGAGCGGCTCAACGCGCTCTCCTACGACGACCTGCAGTACTACGAGGCCCGGTTCTTCCTGGTGCCCGGCATGGCCACGCACTACGTGGACGCCAAGCTGTCGATCATCCGGGAGCGGGTGGTGGGGGGCAGCTTCCGGGAGACGCTGACCATCCTCAACCACGACGAGAAGCCCGTCGACCTGGAGATCCGGATGGACGCCGGCTCCGACTTCGCGGACCTCTTCCAGGTCAAGGACGAGATCCTCAACAAGAAGGGCGAGCTGTACGCCGAGGCGGAACCGGACCGGCTGCGGCTGGGCTACCGTCGGGGGAACTTCAAGCGGGAGACGGTGATCTCGGCGAACCAGCCGGCCCGCTACGACAACCGGGGCTTCGCCTGGAGCATCCACCTGGAGCCGAACGAGCAGTGGGACGCCCTGGTCGACGTGCAGACGTTCGCCATCGGGCCCGGCGGGCGCGACCTGCGGATCGGGTTGCGGGCGCACGGCACCGAGCGGCTCGCGCTCGAACACGACCTCCAGGAGTGGGTCGACAAGGCCCCCAAGGTCAACAGCGAGCACGGCCGGGTCGCCGCGACCTACCGGCGGAGCCTGGTCGACCTCGCCGCGCTGCGCTTCTCGCCGCTGTCGCTGGGCGGGCAGACGCTGCCCGCGGCCGGGCTGCCCTGGTTCATGACCATGTTCGGCCGGGACAGCATCCTCACCTGCCTGCAGGTGCTGCCGTTCGCGCCGGAGATGTCGAAGACCACACTGCGCATCCTCGGCGCCCTGCAGGGCACCCGCTTCGACGACTTCCGCGACGAGGACCCGGGCCGGATCCTGCACGAGATGCGCTACGGCGAGACCGCCGCGTTCGAGGAGCAACCGCACTCGCCCTACTACGGCTCGGTGGACGCGACGCCGCTCTTCGTGGTGCTGCTCGACGAGTACGAGCGGTGGAGCGGCGACGTGGCGCTGGTCAAGGAGCTGGAACGGGAGTGCCGTGCGGCGCTGAAGTGGATCGACGACTACGCCGACCTGGTCGGCAACGGCTACATCTGGTACGAGCGGCGCAACACCGAGAACGGCCTGGAGAACCAGTGCTGGAAGGACTCCTGGGACTCCGTCTCGTACGCCGACGGCTCGCTGCCGCCGTTCCCGCGCGCCAGTTGCGAGGTGCAGGGGTACGCGTACGACGCGAAGGTGCGGGCCGCCCGGCTGGCCCGGGAGTTCTGGGGCGACCCCGCGTACGCCGACCAGCTCGAACGGGAGGCGGCGGAGCTGAAGGAGCGGTTCAACCGCGATTGGTGGGTCGAGGACGGGGGCTTCTACGCGCTGGCGCTCGACCCGCAGGGGCGCAAGTGTGACGTGCTCAGCTCCAACATCGGCCACCTGCTGTGGAGCGGCATCGTCGACGACGAGCGGGCGCCGCGGATCGCCGAGCACCTGGTGGGACCGCGGCTCTGGTCCGGCTGGGGGGTGCGCACGCTGGCCGAGGGCGAGATCCGCTACAACCCGATCGGCTACCACAACGGCGCGATCTGGCCGTTCGACAACTCGTTCATCGCCTGGGGCCTGCGCCGGTACGGCTTCGCCGAGGAGGCGGCCACCGTGGCCAACGGCATCCTGGACGCGGCCACCTACTTCGACGGCCGGCTGCCCGAGGCGTTCGGCGGCTACCAGCGGGAGCTGACCAAGTTCCCGGTGGAGTATCCGACCGCGTGCAGCCCGCAGGCCTGGTCGACGGGCGCGCCGTTGCTGCTGATCCGGACCATGCTGGGGCTGGAGCCGCACGAGGGCCACCTGGCGGTGGACCCGCGGCTGCCGGTGGGCATGGGACGGATCGAGGTGTTGGACATCCCGGGACGGTGGGGCCGGGTGGACGCGTTCGCCCGGGGCCGGCTGGACCTGCACAACCTCGCCGGCTGACCCGGACGGGTCAGTGGCCGGCCGTCGGCTCGGCGGCGTGCGCCTCGTGCGGGGGCAGCAGGCAGAACTCGTTGCCCTCCGGGTCGGCCAGCACGGTCCACCGGGGCAGCTCGCGGACCACCGTCGCGCCCGCCTCCAGCACCGCGGCCCGCTCCTCGGCGTCACCGACCAGGTCCAGGTGGATCCGGCCGGGCGCGGGCAGGTCACCGGCCGGGCTGATCCACAGGTCCGGCCGCCGCCCGTGCGGGTCGCGCAGCAGCACCGCCTCGGTCGGCCCGAGCGTACGGTCGGCGAGCTTCGCCCGGTCCTCGTCGACGAGCGGGAGCCCGCTGACCGCGCTCCAGAACGGGGCGAGCAGGTAGGGGTCGCGGCAGTGGATGACGATCGCGGCGAGGTCGGGCATGCCTCGAACCTAGTGGGCGGGGACCGCCGGCAGGACGGTGTCCAGGAACGCGGCGGCGACCGCGCGCAGGTCGGGGCGGGCCAGGTCGAGCGCGTGCCCGCCGTGGGTGAGCCAGAGGTTCGTCGGGTGGCCGGCGGCGAGCAGCCGGCCGGTCAGCTCGACCGCCTGGGCGGCCGGCACCGGGACGTCGTCGCGCCCCTGCACGAGCAGCACCGGCACGCCGGAGCCGAGGTGACCGGCGACGGCGGCGTCGGCGGTGGCCGGGTCACCGGCGGTCGGCGGGTGCCCGAGCAGGTCGGCCCACGGGTCGTCGCCCGCCGGCCGGCGGCGGCGCTGCTCCGGGTCGAGCGGGTCGAGCGGCGCCCAGTAGGCCAGCACGCCCGCCACGTCACCCGGCCGGTCCACCCCGCGCAGCGCCAGGTGCAGGGCGAGCATCCCGCCGGCCGAGTCGCCGCCGACCAGCAGCGGAAGCCCACCCGCCTCGGCCCGGGCGGCCCGCGCGGCGGCGCGTACGTCGTCGAGCTGCGCCGGCCAGCGCGCCTCGTGCGAGAACCGGTAGCGTGCGGCGACCACCCGCAGGCCGAGCGACGCGAGCGCGGAGCCGTCCTCGTCGGAGCGGGCCCGCCATCCGCCGCCGTGGATCCAGAGCAGCACGCCGCGTTCCGTCATCGGCCCATGGTGGCCGACGCCGACCCGCCCGACGACCCCGGTCTGCTCAGGGCAGAGCGTACCTACGCCCGGGTAACCTACTCGGGGTAAAGTTGGCGGATGCCGGAACTCGTGTACCCGCCCGTGATCACCGCCGCCAAGACGATGTTCCGCGCTCTCGACCTGCGCCTGGACGTGCGGGGCAGCGAACACGTGCCCGCCACCGGCGGCGCGGTCCTCGCCTCCAACCACGTGAGCTACCTCGACTTCATCTTCTGCGGCTACGGCGCGCATGCGTCCCGGCGGCTGGTCCGGTTCATGGCCAAGGAGAGCGTCTTCCGGCACCGCGTCTCCGGCCCGCTGATGCGCGGCATGAAGCACATCCCGGTCAACCGCGCCGCCGGCGCCGGCTCGTACGCCGCCGCGGTCGCCGCGCTGCGCCGGGGCGAGGTGGTCGGCGTCTTCCCGGAGGCGACGATCAGCCGCTCCCTCACCGTCAAGGACCTCAAGAACGGCGCGGCCCGGATGGCCCAGGAGGCCGCGGTGCCACTGCTGCCGGTGGCGCTGTGGGGCACGCAGCGGCTGTGGACCAAGGGGCGCCCGCGCACCCTGACCCGCCGGCACACCCCGATCACCATCCTGGTGGGCGAGCCGATGGACCCGGCCGCCTACCCGGACGCCAACGCGCTGACCGCCGAGCTGCGCACCCGGCTGTCCGCGCTCGTCGACCGCGCCCAGCGGGACTACCCGGAGCAGCCGGCCGGCCCGGACGACGCCTGGTGGCAGCCGGCCCACCTGGGCGGCTCCGCGCCCACCCCGGAGCAGGCCGTCGAGCTGGACCGCTCGGACCGCCGCTCCCGCAGCACCTCCTGAGCGGGCCGCCGCCCGTCCCGCTCCTTCCGTCCTCGTCTTCGCGGCTCCCGTGCGGAAGGTGGTCCAGGCCGCCTACAAACTTGATGGCGTGGATGGATCGCATGTCGGCCGACGACGGGCATCAGCGAGGTCGAGCCAGGCACGACGGCACCGGCCAGGAGCAGCGAGCGAGTCAATCTCGCCATCAAGTTCCGGTCTCTTACGAGTGCACTGCCGGGTAGCGCCACCGGCGACCGCCGGCGTACGCCACCCTCGGCCGCGCCCGCGAGCGCTGCCCGCTACGGGTGAGGCGGCGGGCCGTTCGAGGGCGGAGCGCGGGATCACGCCGCGTGATGCTGGCCGTCGACCGGGGGAGTCACGGTGCGTCGGCTGATGTCGGCCAGGCGGGCCGTTGCCGGCTCGGGCAGGTCGTACGCCAGACCGGCGAGGTTCGCGGCCAGCTGATCGGCGGACCGCGGGCCGATGATCACCGAGGTGACCCGCGGCTGTCTGGCGAGCCAGGCCAGCGCGACGGTCGGCGCGGTCGTCCCCAGCTCGGCCGCGACGGCCGCGACGGTGTCGGCGATGTCGAAGTGGCGTTCGGCGAGCAGGCCATCCACGAACGCGCGTGCCATGGGGCTGGGCACCGCGACCCACTGGGCGAGTCGTGATCCCTCGGCCGGCGCGGTGCCTCGCTGGTAGCGCCCGGCGAGCAGGCCGCTGCCGAGTGGACTGTAGGCGAGGATGCCGAGCCCGTGTCGCTGGCAGGTGGGGACGATCTCGGCCTCAATGGCGCGCGTGATCAGCGAGTAGTTGGCCTGCAGGCTGACGAACGGCGTCCCGTTGGCGCGTTGCGCGGCCCACTGGGCCTCGACGATGCCGGCGGCGGTGAAGTTCGAGCAGCCCAGGTAGCGAACCTTGCCGGACCGTACGAAGTCGTCGAGCACCGCCATGGTTTCCTCGACGGGAGTGTCCGGGTCGGGGACATGACACTGGTAGAGGTCGATGTAGTCGGTGCCCAGCCGGCGCAGGCTCGCCTCCAGAGCTCGTGTCAGGTGGGTGCGGGACAGTCCTCGGTCGTTGGGTCCGTCGCCCTGCGGCACCGCCGCCTTGGTGGCGAGGACGACATCGGCGCGGCGGTGCGCGATGGCGCGGCCCACAACTTCTTCGCTGCTGCCGCCCCGGTAGGTGTCGGCGGTGTCGATGAGGTTATGACCGATGTCGAGGAACGCGTCGATGATCCGCCGAGCTTCGGGTTCCGGGGTCGGGGCCTGCGGATCGCTGCCGAAGTTCATCGTGCCCAGGCACACCCGGGAGACGCGGAGGCCGGATCTGCCCAACGTCGTGTGCGGCATTCCGCCCCCATACAATCGGAATCGTGATTCCGATTGAAGATACGGAACGCGGATTCCGTTTGTCAACGGCGTGCCGCCCGACCAGGCCGGCGTGATGCGTTCCGATGCCGCACGCAATCGCGCGAAGGTGCTCGCGGCGGCCGAGGCCGTGCTCGGCGAGCAGGGACCGGCGGCCCGGATAGACGAGGTCGCCCGTCGAGCCGGCGTCGGCGTCGGCACCGTCTACCGGCACTTCGCCACCAAGGAGGCCCTCTACGCGGCCATCGTCTCCGGCCGGGTCGAGCAGCTTCTGCAGGAGGCGGCCCGACTGCGGACGATCGCGGAGCCGCAGACCGCCTTCTTCACCTTCTTCACCAGGATCGTCGCGGACGCGGCAGCCAAGAAGGCCCTGACCGACGCTCTGCGGGGGGCGGGGGTCGACCTCAAGGCGGACCAGACCGACCAGCGCACCCGGATGCGCGAGGCGCTGGCGGAGTTCCTGCACGGCGCGCAGCGGGTAGGCGCCCTACGTTCCGACGTCGGCATGCCCGAGATCCTCGCCCTGCTGCGGGGCGCCAGCATGGCGGCCGAGACCGGCGAATACTCCGGCCCGGTCCTCGACCGAGCGGTCGCCATCCTCCTCGACGGCCTGCGGAGCGGTCAGCAGGCGGAGCCGGGCTGGTCCCGGGCCGGGAAATCGAGCCGCGGCCAGGTCGACGCCTCCGCCACCGGCCGGCGGTAGTAGTCGTCGCGGGACAGGAACTCCACCGGCAGCGAGCCGGGCAGCGTCACCGCGCCAAGCGTCGGGCCGGGGGAGGCGGCCACCCGGGTGGCGAGGGCGTCCCGCTCCGGCGGGGACAGGTCCACCAGGTCGGGGTGGGCCAGCCGGAACCCGGCCACCGAGCGGCGTACCTGCCGGGCCAGCGCGGTGACCAGGGCGACCGGGCCGGTGAGCGCGAGCGCCGGCTGCCGGATGGTGCGCAGCGCGTCGCAGACCACCCGCAGCTCCACCGCGTCGTCGCCGACCTCGGCCAGCTCCAGCCGGGACGGCCACTGCCAGCGGATCTGGCCGCTGACCAGGCGGGACAGCCGGGCCGGACGCCGGTGCCGGGCGTCGGTCGGGCCGTCCCGCCCGGGGATCAGGGTCAGCTCGGGACCGGTGCAGACGTAGGCCAGCCGCCGGTCGGTGACGGTGACCGACGCCGGGTCGGGCAGCGACCAGCAGCGGACGTCCTCGGTGGGACCGAGCAGGTGACCGGCGACCGACAGCCGGTGCTGGCCGAGCAGCCGCTCGCCCGGCTCGGGCACCAGCGCGTAGCGCCGGTCGAGCAGCGGACGGGTGGGGTCGTCGTCGGCGTCGAAGCGGTGTGGCCCGATGAAGAAGGGTGCGGCGTCCTCCGGCACGGTACGACCTCCCGGTGACGGTTGGCGGTACCGGTGAGCCTGGCGGATTCCTGGGGTGATTGTCATGACACCCGTTAGGGGGTCGGCCGGTCGGCCGACGCCTGCGACCGGTAGATGCCGATCTCTTCCGGTCGGACGAGGCCGTCCTCGATCGCCCGGGCGAGCAGGGCCGCCTTGGTGGCCGCCGGACGCCCCGCCCGGGTGTACTTGATCCGCGCCCGGTCCACGTACTGCTTGACGGTGTGCTCGCTGATCTGCATCCGGCGCGCCACCGACGCCTTCGACATCGACTGGAACCAGAGCAGCAGCGCCTCGCGCTCCTTGTCCGACAGGGCCGGCCGGTCCGGGCGGGCGTCACCGACCATCGCGCCGGCCAGCGCCGGCGGCACATACGGGCGGTCGCTCGCCGCCGCGAGCACGGTGCCCACGCAGTGCTCCCGCCCCTCGTGCTTGGCCAGGAACGCCACCGCGCCCGCGTCCAGGGCGGCCAGCATGGTCTGCGGGTCGGTGTGCTCGGAGTAGACCACCACCCGCCGCCCGGCCGCGCTCAGCTCGGCCAGCTTGTCGAGCACCATCCGCCCGTGCAGTCGCAGGTCCAGCAGCACCACCTCGGCGTCCGGCGCGGCCCGCAGCACCGCGTCCGGGTCGTCGCCGGTCGCCAGCACCCGCAGCCTCGGCTCGGTGGCCAGCCAGGCGCGCACCCCGTCGATTACCACCGGGTGGTCGTCGACGATCGCCACCCCGATCGGGTGCCCGGCGTTCACGTCCGCCGCCAGCGGGTCTGCGTCCATCTGATCTCCCCGTCCCGCTCGTCCCGCCACTGGACCGGACCCGCGCCGCCGGGCGGCGGCACCGGGTCGTCCGCGCCGTCGTGGTCCGGCGTCACCAGGCTGACCACCACCTCGTCCGGGCCGGCGACCACGGTCAGCCGGGCCCGGCCCCGGGCACCGGCCAGCGCGGCGGTGAGCGGGTCGGTCAATCCGCGTCGCACGTCGACAGGCAGCTCCGGCGGCGTGCCGACCGCGACCAGTTCGATCGGCAGACCGTTGCGCTCGGCCAGGTCCGCGGCGGCCCGCAACTCGTGCAGCAGCGGGTCGGGCACGTCGTCGGACTCGGCGATCAGCCGGCGCAGCCGGGCGGCGGCCAGCACCGCGCGCCGGCGTACCGCCGGGTCGGCGGGGTCGGCGTCGCCGTCCGCCAACGCGACCAGCACCTCCTCGGCGGTGCCGCTGACCAGGGCGAGCCGGGCCTGCCGCGCACGCTGGGCCCGCTCGGCGGCCTCCTGTTCCGCGGCCATCGCCGACCGGGCGGCGGCGGTGCCGGCCCGGTCCCGGGCCAGCGCGGTCAGCGCCGCCGCGCCGGCGAACACCGCCACCGGCAGGGTGGAGGTGCCGTAGACGTACATCGCGTAGCGGCTCAGGTCGGCCGGCGAGGTCGCGCCGTACAGCACCACCGCCACCAGCGCGATCGTCGCGTGTGCCGCGAGCACGACCAGCAGCCAGCGCACCGGCCGCTGCCAGAGGACCAGCAGCAGGAACCAGGCCAGCCCGCCCCACACCCAGTTCGCGGTGCTGAACAGGAACCGCTCGCCGACCGCCACGAAGACCGCCGCGTCGACCACCAGCAGCGCCGCGGCCAACCGCCGGGCCGGGGGCAGTCCACCGCGCAGCAGGCGTACGCCGGTGGCGACGCCGACCAGCGCGGTCACCAGCCAACCGACCGCCACCACCGCCGGGGCGGCCATCCCGGGCCCCGCCGCCAGCACCGCCGGCAGCCCGATCACCAGGTGCCAGGCCAGCGCGATGACGACCGCGACGAGCCGGGCGCCCCGGTCCGACGCGTCCGCCACGGCGTGCGCCTCCGGCGGCGCCCCGGCCTCCCGAACTCTCGTGGACATCCGGGGGAGCGGCACCCGCCGGGTGCTCACGGCCGTGGGGAACTCAGTCGCCATCCGACCACTCCAACCGGACCCGGGTGCCGGCGCCAGGGGCGGAGGTCACCACCGCCCGGCCGTCCACGGTGGCCATCCGGCCGTGGATCGACTCGCGCAGCCCGTACCGGTGGGGCGGGACCGTCGCCGGGTCGAAGCCGGGACCGTCGTCGACCACCTCGACCACGACGGCGCCGCCCTCACGGGCCAGGCGCAGCGCGGTGGTCGCGCCCGGCGCGTGCCGCGCCACGTTGGCCAGCGCGGCGGCGGCGCTGTCGGCGAGCGCCGCGGCGACCTCCGCCGGCACCCGGCACGGCGGCAGCGTCGCGGTCACCGGCACCTCCGGCAGCCCGGCGAGGACCGTGCGCAGCCGCTCGTCCAGCTCCGCCTCGCCGGTCGCGGTCCGCGCGCCGGCCAGCGCGCCGAGGGTACGCAGGTCCGCCGCGCACCGCTCGCGCAACGCCGCCGAGCCGCCGGGGACCGCGCCCAGGCCCACCATGGTCAGCGTGCCGAGGACGGTGTCGTGCAGGTCCCGGTTGTGCCGCCGTTCCGCCTCGCGCGCGGCGCGGGCCACCACCGCCTCGTGGGACATCCGCCGGAACTCGGTGAACGCGGCGTCGCCCCGGCCGATCCACCGGCGCATCACCGCGGTCATCACCGCCGTGCAGCCGGTCTGCACCAGCAACGTGCCGGTGTGCGCCCGCGCCTCGACCGGGTTGCCGGCCAGCGTGGCGCCTGTCGCGTAGGCGGCGGTGACCAGCAGGCCGGCCGGCACCGACCAGCGGGCCGGCGCGGTGGCCTGTGCGTTGATCACGGTGGTGCTGGCCAGCACCGCGACCCAGCTCGCCTCGCCGGGCAGCACCTCCGGCGCGACCAGCCAGCCGATGGCCAGCGCGGTGGCGGTGGTGAGCGCCACGTCGACGGCCACCAGCGTGCCGCCGACGCCGTGCCGGAACGCGCGGACCGCGTACCAGACGGACCAGGCGGTGAGCGTGACGACGGCCGGGACCAGCAGCGCCACCCGCACCGGGGGCGTTTGCACCGACAGGGCGACCACCGCGCCGACCAGACCGCAGGTGAGCCGGAGCAGCGCCGGCAGGGTGGTGAAGATCAGCGTGAACGCGCCGCCCGCGGGACGGTCCAGTGGGGACCGGGACAGGGACGTGGCGGCAGCCACCGGCATCGGGGAGGCGTCCTTCCGGCGGCGCGACCCGACCGGGTCCGCACGGCATAGATTGACGCCGGAGAATAACATACTTTGTCGGAACCGGTCACCCTCGGTGCGCGTCGCGTCGCTCGCCCGTGGTTCCTACCCTCCGGGCATGGTGCTGGGCGGGCAGTCCGGCTGGTCAAGGAAGACGGGGACTGGCGGATCTGCGACTGAGCCACTCCAGGGCCGCCTCCGCGTGCCGGAGCACGGAGATGTGCCCGTCGCTGGGGAACCGGCGCAACTCGGCCGACGGGCACCGGGCGGCCAACCACTCGGCGTGCGCCACCGGCGCGATGCCGTCCCGCTCGCCGTGCAGCAGCAGCACCGGCGGTGCGACGTCGGCCGGGTCGAAGCCCCACGGTCGGACGTAGGCCAGGTCGTCGTCGATCAGCGGGCCGGGACCGCGCTCGGCGGCCGGCCCGACCACACCGTCGAACCAGGACCACTCGGCGTGCAGCGCGGCCAGGTCGGCGTCGGTGAACTCGGGATCGTATTCCACGTCGGAGGTTTCGTGCGCCTCCTTGGCCGCCCGACCCGCGGCGGCGGCCCGCAGCGACGCCACCCCGGACGGCACCATGCCGGCGAACCAGTCCAGCCCGACCGCGCCGTAGGGCGCCAGCCCGGCGCCCACCACCACCGCGACCACCCGCTCCGGCAGCAGCGCGCCGCAGGCCAGGGCGTGCGGGCCGCCACCGGAGTGGCCCATCACCGCGATCCGGTCGAGGCCCAGCGCGTCGGCCACCGCGGCCACGTCGGACGCCGCCGAGGCGACGTCGCGACCCGGTGCGGGCGTCGAGCCGCCGTAACCGGGCCGGTCGTGCGACACCCAGCGCAGCCCGAGGCGGTCGGCGGCGGCGAACAGCGGCGCGGGCGGGGCGCCGACGTTCGGCGTGCCGTGCTGCCAGAGGACGGGCCGCCGGTCGGCCCCGCCGGTGTCGTAGACGTGCAGGGTGCGGCCGTCGGGCAGGCGCAGATCCGTCTCGGTCACCATGGGCGCAGACTAGCGGCGGCCGGTGACACTCCCGGCCGCCGTGCGTGCCTTTCGAGCTGATATCAGGTACGACTCGACGGGCGGGGCGGCCGTAGCCGCGTCGGCGGCGGATGCTCCACCACCTGCGTGCCCGGGGGTGGAACGTGATGGGTGTGCGCGGGGTCGAGACACTCGTGGGGCGGTGGGGGGATGTGGTGCACTCACCGGATGGCACCCCTTCCACCCGACGTCGAAGCGCGGCTCGTCCGGGAGCGGAACGTGTGGCTGTGCACGCTGCGCCCGGACGGCTCGCCGCACGTCACGCCGGTCTGGTTCGTCCACGCCGACGGCGTCTGGTGGGTCGGCTGCGAGGCCGGCAGCGTCAAGGCCCGCAACGTGGCGGCCGATCCGCGCGTCTCCCTGGCGCTGGAGGACGGCGACCGACCGGTCGTCGCGGAGGGCGACGCCCGCCTGCACCACGCCGACTTCCCCGCCGCCGTGGTGCGGGCCTTCGCCGACAAGTACGACGGATGGGACATCCGTCAGCCGGTCACGCCGGACGGTGGCCGGGTGCTGCTGGAGATCCCGGTGCGGCGGTGGCTGCTCGCCGGCGCCGCGCGCTGACGCCTCGGACCTGCCAGGGCGTCAGATCCAGGTGCGGGTAACGCTGCGCCACGCCGGCGACGGTCTCAGCGGTCCAGTAGGGATGGCCCGGCGGCGGGAAGCCGAACAGTCCGAGCTGCGCCGGGGTGGCCCGGCTCACGAAGCGGTACCAGGCGGGCTGGTGGCTCCGCTCGGCCCAGGCGTGCCGGTCGCCCCACTCCACGGCCGTCGGCCGGAAGCAGAGGTGCATGGTGTAGCGGGCGCCGCGGGGCGTGGTCATGCCGGTGCCCCGGTGGAACGTGCCGGGCTGGAACGCGACCACCGTGCCGGCCGGACCGGCGCCGGACACCTCCGCCTCGTAGAGCCGCGGGCTGCCGGTCGCCGCGACGAAGTCGCCGAACCGCTCGCCCACATCGGCACGGGGATACCAGTTCGGCCTCGCCGGCAGGTCCCGGGTGTGCCGGGTGGACAGCAGGTGGGGCGGGCCGAGCCCCTCGGGCACGTCGACCAGGTAGACGAACATCTCCACCTGCCGGTGCTCGGGGGCGTCCGTCGGCACCAGCAGCGTGTGGTTGAGGTAGTCGCGGTGCAACTCCTGGTCGTAGTCGGCCGCCCCGGTGAACTTCGCCCAGGACTCCGCCGAGGAGACCCGGAGATCGTCGGTACGGAGCAACGCGCGGGCCAGGCCCACCAGGCGGTCGCCCGTCGCCAGCAGGCTCAACTCGACGCTCTCGAACGGAAACCCCTGGATGCCGGCGAACTCGTCGCCGAGGTAGCGGTCCCGACGCGGATCCGTCCCGTCGTGGAAGCCCTCCGGCGACGGGAACATGCTCCCCAGCTCGTCGAGCGCCGGCGCGAGGTCGGTGGCTGGGAGGTAGCCGGGCAGGACGACGAACCCGTCGCTCTCCCAGGCGTCCCGGACGGCGTCGTCGGTCATCCGGGCAGTATCGCGACGGATCCACGCGCGTGCATCCGAATTGCGCGCCGCGCGTGGTAGACCGGTACGAGGGTTCCGACGGACGGGGGAGACATGGTGGAATCGCGCGCGTTCTGGCTCGACGAGCACTTCGACCGTGAGCACGGCACCGGCGGGCATGGTCGCTACGAGGCCGAGGTGCTCGGACGTACCGACGAATTCGCCGACACGTGGGGCGACATCGCGCCGGTCGCCTTCGCCGCGACCGCCTGGCGGATCGCCACCGAGCTGTCACCCGGCTACGTGCGTCGGCACCGGCGGATCGTGGCGGCGACCTGCGCACCGAGCCCCTGGGACGGCAGCCTGATCGGGGCCGTCACGGTGATCTCCCGGTGGCCCGCCGAACTCACCTGGACCCGGCAGTGGCAGCGCGACCGGGGGTGGCGGGACTGGCCCCTGTTGTTCGGCCGGTACACGACGCCGACCACACAGGACCTGACGCGCAGCCCGCACCTGCGCGCCCTGCTCCAGGTCGACGCGCCCGTCCCGCTCGGCGACCTGCCACCGGCGCCCGACGGGCCGGACGACGCGCTGGCGGCCACGGCACGGCGCGCGGTCGTCGTGCTCACCCGGGAACTCAACGACCTGCTCGGCCCGATGATCGGTCAACTGGAGGCCGGCGTCCCGGCCGACTCCTGATCGCCCGACCGCCGCCAGTCCCGCCGCAGCAGCCCGAAGACCCACGAGTCGGAGACCTCGCCGGCCACCACGCAGTCCTCCCGCAACGTGCCCTCCCGCACGAACCCGAGCTTCTCCAGCACCCGGGCGGACGCCACGTTGCGGGTGTCGGTCTCCGCCTGGACGCGGTTCAGGTCCAGCGTGGCGAACGCCCAGCCCAGCAGGGCGCGCGCGGCCTCCGTCGCGTACCCCTGGCCCCAGGCCGCGTCGTCGAAGCAGTAGCCCAGCGACGCGCTGCGGTACTCCGGGTTCCACCGGACCAGGCCGCACCAGCCGAGGAACGCCCCGTCGGAGAACCGGTCCACGGCCACCCGCGCCCCGGTGCCCTCCTCGGCCATCCGCCGGCACGCCGCGACGAACCGCGCGGCGCGTTCCGGGTCGCGCCACGGCGGCGAATCCCAGTAGCGCAGGATGCGGGCGCTGCTGTGCAACGCGAAGAGGACGCCCGCGTCGCTGTCGGCGAAGGGACGGAGCCGGAGGCGGGCGGTGCGCAGGGTGGGGGTGGGCAGCGGCATGGGCCCGATGATCCCGCTCGGCACGGGCGGCCGGTCAACCGGATATCCGGTGCTGAGCTAGCGTGGGGTGGTGGGCGAAGTTGTGGCGATCCTGCTGGTCGCCGGCTGCCTGGCGGGCGTCCTGGCGCTTCTCGCCTGGCTGGCGGCCCGGGTTCGTCGCCGAGGGGTCGGCGACAACGTGATGGGCCCGTTCGAGGAGATCTGGCATCCGGGCGCCCACCGATTCCACGCCGAGATCAAGGTGTACGAGGAACGCGTGGTGCCGCTGCCGTCCGCCGCGGATCCGAGGCGGCGCGGTCGAGGCGGAGGCATCTCCGGGTAGGGAGTGCGCCCGGCAGGATTCGAACCTGCGGCCTTGGGATTAGAAGTGGCATTCGCGTCCTGATCCCTAGTCTCCCTGGTTATCTCTAGCTGCGCAGTGGCCTTCTCCAGCCGCCTAGGTTTGCTCCCCATGCCTGCATTTCGCACCACGAGTAGCTCCATGGCTGATCGCTGCAAGTGCTGTGGCCCGTCAGTTCCGGCGATCACAGACAGTTGCCCAGAGTTGACCTCTGCTGCTTCGACGGCTGCAGTCGTGGCGGATACAAGGGGCGGGAGGCGTCGCACGAGTGCGGTAGAACGGTGCGTATGGCGACGGCATCGATGACGCTGGTGGACTATCTGCAGGCCGTAAGCACCGGCTATGACCCGGACGATGGGTTCGACACGCCGCAGCAGCAATTCTTGTCCCGTGCGCGTGAGTTGTTAGGCGGCTACGGTCCAAACGACTTCGTGATCAAGGCCAGTGGGGGTCAGTATCCCCTCGGAGCGACCGACACACCCTGGATAGGGTTCTTCGACCCGGACGAGTCGGTAACTCCGATGCGGGGCCTCTACGTGGTGTGGATCCTGCAGGCATCTCGTGAGGCGTGGACGCTGAGCGTCAACATGGGCACCGAGTTGCGAGCGAAGACGATGAAGAAAGCCGGCGAGCGAGAAGCTCAGGTGCTTGAGGCGCTGCGGGCCGAAGCCGCCGCGATCCGTGGCGGCTTGCCGGCGGAACTGACAAGCGGATGGGGCGCCGCGATGGACTTGCGGCGGCTCGGGGTGCGGCAGCGCCGCTACGAGGCCGGGACCATCATCGCGAAGACCTACCTGCTCGACGCCCTACCCGACGACAAGACCCTTGCTGCGGATCTCGATCACGCCTGTCTCGTGCTCACCGAGGCGACGCAAGTCAGAGATCGGTTTGCCATCGCCAACCCGGGAGCTATCTTCACCGGCAGCGCCGTGCACATCGACCCTAACGACCGAGACTTGCCATTCGACCCCGGCGCGGACGTGGCTACGACCATCAACCTGCCGAAGCGCTCCATCGAGCGAAAGCCACGGCACGAGGGCGGTCTAAGGCGATACGGAACCTGGTTGCAGGGCCGCGACTTCAAGTTGACCACCAAGGTCCACCCGCGCGACTTCGTCATCACCGTCCCCACCGCCTGGATCGGTGAGTACAAGGTCGTCTACGGTCGCGATGTCGCTCGCGCGACCCGAGAAGCCCATAGTCAACTCAAGGAATATCGACACTTCCTCTACGCTCCCGGCGCACCGCGACCGCAGCTGCTTGCGGTGTTCAGCGCACCCATCACCGACCGCCGCGTTGCCTGGCTCAACGCTGAGGACATCGCTGTGGTCTGGGATGAGGATGACCGCTGGCGGGGCTGCCCGCTTGCCAAGGCGGCCGGCCTTGGTCTTTAGCCGCCATAGCCGGGGCTGACGGGACTGCGTAGATTTCCGTGTTTGACCTGGGTGTGGTCCGTTGGACAGGACGTTGATCCTGTCCGGGAAGGACCACGTCATGGCAGACAAGAAG